>DNUB01000112.1:0-3276 GCA_003508605.1 Oscillospiraceae bacterium
GACATCGGATTTTGATTATATTGTTATCCCAAAACCTTTTTGGTAACGGCAGCACAGCCCCCAAACCGTAAACACATTGGCAATACATTTTAATAATTTTTTAACAAACCAGGAGGATACCGTTATGAGTAAGTACAAGGGCACACAGACCGAAAAGAACTTAGAGGCTGCATTCGCAGGAGAGTCTCAGGCAAGAAACAAGTATACCTACTTTGCTTCCAAGGCAAAAAAAGAGGGCTTTGAGCAAATTGCGGCTCTGTTTCTCAAAACTGCGGACAATGAGAAGGAGCATGCAAAGCTGTGGTTTAAGGAGCTGGAGGGTATAGGCACCACCGCCGAGAATTTAGGCGCAGCCGCCGACGGAGAAAACTACGAGTGGACGGATATGTATGAGGGCTTTGCCAAAACTGCCGAGGAAGAAGGCTTCCCCGAGCTTGCGGCAAAATTCCGTATGGTCGCCGCCATTGAAAAGCAGCATGAGGAGCGTTACCGTGCACTGCTGAAAAACGTGGAAACGGCACAGGTCTTTGCCAAAAGCGAGGTTAAGGTATGGGAATGCCGCAACTGCGGTCATATCATAGTCGGAGAAAAAGCCCCGGAGATTTGCCCAGTCTGCGCTCACCCTCAGGCATATTTTGAGGTTCATGCCGAAAACTATTAAAAACCAATATAAATAAGGTAAAATAAATAAATCCAATATAAAAAGGGGCGGTTTATTCAATATAACAGCCCTAACGGCGTCAGCTTGTCGAAAAAACTTGAAACCTGTTTGTTTCTCGATAAGCCGACGCCGATTTTCTTCAAAGCCGAAAAGCAAAAATCAGACCACGGAGATTATGCGGTTTCCTTATTGCAGCTTAATTTACCCGGTTATTTATCAGCAATACTATTCGGGCATTTAAAAATTTGATTAAGATACTTGACAAGACAGGTAATTAGAGTTATACTGTTATAGTATGCGATATAGCGGTTAAAAAATCCGCTTCGGCAGGCATACTGAGTTTTATAGCAAATTTGCATTTTTTGTAATGCAGAAAACCGCTTTCTTCGGCAGTTTGATAAGCTATACCCATTCATCTCTTAATTTTCGGAAAATTTGACGGTTATTTAGGCTTCCTATACTTAGCCCCTCATATGCTGACGCATAAAAGATTTACAGTCAAAAAACGGCAGGATTAAACGCAGCCGAGGGACAAGCAAGGTTGGTGTGACGGATATGAACAGTGAAAAAAACATCTTTTTAAGCATAATTATTCCTGTTTATAATTCGGCGGCATATCTTTCAAAATGCGTAGACAGCATTCTTGAAGCCGATTTGCCCGATATCGAGATTATTTTGATCGATGACGGCTCAACCGACGGAAGCGTTTCCTTATGTCATAAATATTCGGAAAAATATTCCTTTGTGCAAACGCATACGCAAAACAACATGGGACCCTCGGCAGCCCGAAACAGCGGTTTACGGTATGCGGCAGGAAAATTTATCGCCTTTTTTGACAGTGACGATTATGTTTCCCCGACGCTTTTCCGCACTGCCGTAAGCCGCCTTGACGAAAACAATGCGGATTTGTGGGTGTTTGATTTTCAGAGAGTAGCCGAAAACGGCTGCGTTTTAGACAGAGTTTATCAGGTGGGACAAACCGATAAGCCCATAAACGACAAAAGCTTTCTAAATGATTTTCTCAAGACCCGGGACTGCTTTTGGAACGTTTGGCGGTATATATACGGCAGAAGGTTCATAGAAGAACATAATCTGCGTTTTATCGAGGGCATAGACTGTGCCGAGGATCTGGAGTTTTCCGTAAGAGCGCTGATAAGTGCGGAAAGTATTTCGTTTTTTCATGTCCCCTATTATTTTTATAGGGTAAATTACGGCAATTCTCTCAGCAGAAGAAAAACTGCGGAGCATGCAAAGCATCTTATGCAAATGCTTTGCCTGTCTCATGATTATTTGCATAAGATAAATACAGTTACCGCAAAATTGATAGACATTAAGATATCCCGTGAGTATTTTTTAAATCTTTCGATGTATTATGAAGCGTCAAAGAATGACCGAAAGCTTATTTTGAAATATATTAAGGAAGCGCAGTACCTGCTGCGGGAATCCCCTTCGTTAATGTACAGAATGATAGGAAGGGAAGCGTCGGTTTTCGGAATACGGCATTTGGCTTTATTCCTCCTGATGCTGAAAAGGCTTAAGCGGAGTATGCGAAAAATAAAGTCGGGAACGAATCCGGCAGAAAAACGCCGATAATAAAATAACGCCGATAATAATTTGAGCCGCAGGGCGAAAAACTAAGCTTGCGTAAGCTTATGCGCCGAAAAGGGCGTTATGGGAGGGAATAATATGAAAATATCGGTAATAATACCGATTTGCAACTCGGAAAAATATCTCCCTCAATGCCTTGACAGCGTGCTTTGCCAAAATATTGACGATATGGAAATAATTTGCGTCGACGACTGTTCCTCCGATTCAAGTCCCGATATCCTTGAAGCGTATAGCAAAAAGGATTCCCGCCTTACCGTGATTCGCAGCGGGACAAACCTTCATGCGGGAGTGTGCAGGAATATAGGGCTGGAAAAGGCAAAAGGGGAATATGTTCTGTTTCTCGACGCAGACGATATGCTTTTTAAGGGCGCACCGGAAAAGCTCGTTAAAACCGCAGAGCGGTACAATGCGGATATTGTGCGGTGCAGGGCTGAGGACTTTGACGATGTAACCGGGCAAAGCAGCATATCGCCCCATAATTCTCTTAAAAAAGTGCCCCCCTTTCTGTTTGACAGAGCAATAAGCTATAAAAGCCTGTATCCCGTATTTTCCAAAATTTGCGTCGCTCCCTGGGGCGGACTGTTTAAAAGAAGCTTTCTTATTGACAATAAAATAAGATTTAATTCTCTTGTCTGTGTAAACGACCGTTCTTTTTTTTGGGAAAGCGTTCTGAAAGCAGGGACAATTGTTTTTTCCAAGGTATTTCTGGTTCATTACCGAACTAACATAAACACCTCGCTGGTTGGCAGAAGGATAAAAAATTTTTCCTGTCATTTTAAATCCTACGAGCTGGTTTATAAAGCCTCGGGCGCATTGCCGCCGAAAATGCGGAGAAGTATATTGGACGCGGAAATGTTTGATATGGCGCATTGGCTGGAACAAAGTGCAGGGACGGAATATTTTGCCCAAACTGTCGAAATGATGAGCGAATTTTTGAACAATATGGATAAAACGGTATGGAATAATATCGGGCGGTGCGTCTGGTATAAACGTATTGCGCCTTTAAT
>DNUB01000112.1:3518-6634 GCA_003508605.1 Oscillospiraceae bacterium
ATAAACGTATTGCGCCTTTAATTGAAGCCCGTTAAGCCCCGGCAGGATATGGGGCATAAAAAAATAAATATCAGAGAGGATTTCATTATGGCGGATCTGAACAAAAGGATAAAACACGAGATGGCAATACTGCCTGCGACCTTGTCGGGGTACAAGCGCAAAACGGCGAAAAAATGGGACGACCTCAAAATTAGAGACACAAAGCGGTATGAAAAGAAATATTTTAAAGACGACCTTGAGAGAATACACAAGGCGGGCTTTTTGTGTTCTACTATAGAAAGATACGAGATAAAGGATTACACCGACACCTATTACGTTTCCGACCTTGATCTTCTTTCAATAACTCCCTTCAACAACACCTTTACAAAATGGATAGACGATATGCTCACGCTGAATTATATTCTGAACGCCCACCGTGAGGTTTGCAGAAATATATATTTCAGTATAATACAGCGGGACAATAAAAAAATAATACTTCCCTACGGCACCGAAATCAGAAACTGCGGCGTCGAGGATATAGTAGAGCTTTTAAAGGAAAAGAAACGCTTAGAGCTGCGTCCCTCGTACTGGCAGAGCAAATATTCCTACTATATGCTCAGTCTGACGGACGAAGGCTTGTTTAAGATATACAAAAAGGGCAGATCCGTGGTAGTCACCGACGACGAGGAGGTCTACAAAAGAAGACTCTCCAACTACATAGACGCCTTATTGGCAAGCTATGTGGTTGCGGACAAGCTTGACAGGTGCAAATTGGATTATAAGGGCTTTTTGGCGGGAGAGCATACCGAAGTCTCCGATGACGGAAGCCTTAAGCGAACCGACGAGGAAAACGAGCCTGAAAATTACGCCGGTGATTTCTCCGGGACAGAGAACGACGAAGCTTATCTCAGAATGAGCCAGACCAACGAGGACGACGAAGCGGAAAACAGCGAAAACGACATAAGCGTTGAGGAGGACGGCGAAGGGGAGGAAGCAGCCGCTGCGGAAAGCGCACCCCCGACAAATAAAAATCCCGAATATGAGTATTCGGTTCAGCTGTGGGTGGCAAACGATTCCGAGATCGGCACCAAGGTTCTTTCTGCGGTAGTGAACATCTTCAAAAAAGGAATAATCAGTTCGTTTTTCCAAAAAACGGTTTTAGCGGATATAGACGACGGCAGCTTTACTTATGAAGCCATAAGATACCGTATAAACAATTGGGAAAAAATAATAAGCAAGGTATGCGAGATAAGCGAATGCGTAAAGCAGATCAACTTCTTTATGATCTCCGTTATTCCCGACGGAGAGCTGTTTAAAATATTCAGCGTAAATCATGAGCCGCCCCTGCCCTCCGTACCCTATAACAGGGAGCTTGGTCTGTATCTTAAGGAAAAAGCAGCCGGACCGGAAAAAGGCTCCGCTCTGGACACATATCATGACTACAAGCTTGCGCTGAAAAACAAGCGTTTTCACGAGCGTGCCCAAAGCGAAAGCAGAAAAGGTATGCGCGACTATATGTACAGGCTTTGGCTGGACGCTTGGGAGGACGACAAGAAGCACACAAAGGGCGCAACAAAGGAGCAGAAGCAGTGGGCGTGGGATCACGGATTTTTGTCATTCCGTTTGTGGCAGTATAACCTGACGGAAGAAAATGTGGATTTCATTCTCTCCGATTATGATTATTTCTGGTTAAACAGAATTAACAACCTTTATCAGAAATGGGTAAACGATAAAACTACCTACCGTTTGATAATGGAGCCGATTAAAAAATATGTTCCGAAATATTATTATTCGGTATTTAAACGGGGCGGCAAAACCGAGCTGGCAAAAATGGCAGATCTGCCCGCAGGCTTTGACAATAACACCGACGACGTTATCAGACTGCTTGAAGAGGTTTCAAACTTAGTGTTCAAGCCTTCGGCAGGTACGCACGGCGACGGCTTCTACCGCTTTGAATACAGCGGCGGCGAATATATTTTAAACGGCAAGCCTTCCTCAAAGGAGGAAATTGTAAACGTAATCAATTCTCAGAAGTCCTTTTATATTATTACCGAATGCCTTTCAATGCATGACGAGCTGCGCAGATTTTATCCCAAATCCGTAAACACGATTCGTGTAATGGTAATAAACTCTTCGGGATATGAACCAAAAATTATGCAGACGTATATGCGTATAGGCTCGGAGAAAACGGGCTTTACCGATAATGTGGGCTACGGCGGAATCTGCGTTTCCATTGATAAGGAAACGGGCGAGCTGTACAATCCTCAGACGCTGAAAAACCATGTCTATTACGAATGTCCCGTACACCCCGACACAAACGAGCCTATATCGGGTATCGTTCCGTGCTGGCAGGAAATGAGGGAGGCGGTTCTTGAAATTGCAGGCTACCTGAAGGAACTGGAATATTTGGGCTTTGATGTGGCGATTACCAACGAGGGAATAAAGGTTCTGGAGATAAATATTCATCAGGATCTCCACAAGGTAGCCGAGTACACCGACGAGATAAACGAATTTTTTGACAGGGTCAAGAAGAGAAAGATGAAGCAGTACGGCTTGACGCTGCTTGATATGATACCCTCGAGCGATGTTATTGAAATGACCCTTGATTCTCAAAGCGCAGTCAGAACTCGCGCTAACAGCAATATCAATGTAAAATTTGTTTCCTATCGTAATCGGATGTCATTTTACAAGCTGATGAATAAAAGCTGTGAGGACATCTCCGTGCCTGAGACGGTAAACGGCAAAAAAGTAACGGTCGTATACAGCAACGCATTCAACAGATGCAGTGTGCTGAAATCGGTTGATTTGCCCGACACTGTAGAAAGCATAGGCGATTCGGCATTTTACATCTGCAAAAAGCTTAAAAAGCTGAATATGCCGAAAAGCTTAAAAACCATAGAAAACAGTGCGTTTAATTACTGCATATCGCTTACGGATATAAGCCTGCCGGAGGGCTTGACGTCAATAGGCAGAAGAGCTTTTTACGACTGCGGCGGACTTACTCACGTGCTCATTCCCCCTACGGTGACAAGCATAGGCGAGGAGGCGTTCGGAAACTGTCCCAAGCTTACGGCGATCGTTGAAGAGGGCTCTTATGCGGAGCAATATTGCAAGGATAATGAATTAAGATATATATG
>DNUB01000112.1:6920-18001 GCA_003508605.1 Oscillospiraceae bacterium
TGAATTAAGATATATATATATATCTATATATAATTCTGTACAAAATTAGCTTAATAAATACAAGGAGGGCATTTTATGAAGGTTGCGGTTTTAGGTGCGGGAAACGGAGGCTGCGCCATAGCGGCGGATATGGCTTTGAGGGGGCTTGATGTAACTCTTGTGAAAACCTCAAACGCAATGCACGACGATAATTTCGAGTTTTTGAAAAACAACGGCGGAAAAATGACGCTTGTCGATTTCGGAGAAAACGGAAGCATGAACCCCGACGAGCTTGACAAGGTGGAAAAAACAGGTATTATCAAAACGGTTACAAGAGATATTTCCGTAATTTCCCAAATGGACGTGGTGATAATTTATATACAGACAAATTATCATGAGCAGCTGATAGAAAGAATGGCGGAGTATATTGTTGACGGTCAGGTAATTCTTATAAATCCCGGTTATTTTTCCACGGCGTTCGTGTTAAAATACTGTAAGGATAAGGATATTACCGTTGTGGAGGCGCAAAGCTCCTTTATCGACGGAAGGATTATGGAGCCGGGACGCTTTAAGGTAGGCTTCCGCAACGTTCGCAATCCGCTGGGCGTTTACCCTGCAAAAAATATGGGCATTGCAAAGGAAAAGCTGGACAAGCTGGGCTTCCCGTTCCATTATATGGACAGCGTTGTGGCTGCGGCGCTGCATAATCCCAATCTGATAGTACACACAATAGGCTCGGTAATGAGCATTCCCATGATAGACACTATGGGCAATGATTTTTGTATGTATCACCATGCATTTACCGAGCATGTGTGGAATGTTCTTGAAAAGCTTGACTCCGAAAAAATGGATGTTTTGGAAAAGCTGGGCTTTGAGCGTATGCCCTATGTTGAGGCGTGCAAATTCAGAAATTCTCTTGACGACAGCCTTGACGCCAAGAAGGTGTTCTTTAATTATGCGGCTATGTCAACAAGGGCAAAGGGACCCGTAAACGTAAATTCAAGATATATAACCGAGGACGTTTCACAGGGTCTGGTTATGCTGGAATCGCTGGGTAAGTCCCTCGGAGTTCCCACGCCCATCGCTACCTCGCTTATCGAAATTGCAAGCGCAGCTCTTTGCCGTGATATGCGTGCCGACGGAAGGACCCCCGAACGTTTGGGAAAAGAAAACATCGACCTTATCCTTAAGGATCACATAAAATAAGGATCGCATAAAACAACGGTTTTGAACGCTCCGAAAAAAACGGTATGGGGGATCGGCAATGAATAAGTTTAAACGCTTTCTGTATAAGGCGGAGCGGCTGCTGATCTACTTTATATCGCCTCTGTCTCCTGCGCTGGCAAGCAAAATTATGTATTTTGCGCACTTTAAAAAGCCCTTGAATCTTAAATCGCCCGCAACCTTAAACGAGAAGCTGATGTACCTGAAGCTTACGGAATACAAAAGCAATAAGCTTGTTACGGACTGTACGGATAAATACGGTGTGAGGAAATATGTCTGCGGGGCAGGGTGCGGGGATATTCTTAACGAGCTTATAGGTGTATGGGAGTGTCCTGAGGATATAGACTTCGAAACGCTCCCCGAAAGCTTTGCGCTGAAGCTGTGCCATGGCAGCGGATATAATATTTTTTATACCCCCGCACACAGACCCGATACGGAAAAGATCAGAAAAACCTTAAAAAAATGGCGGAGGCAGGATTATTGGCGTTATAATGCCGAGCCGCATTATAAAGGCATACAAAAAAGGATCATCTGCGAAAAATACTTGTCGGAGGGCGACGCATTGCCCACCGATTATAAAGTATACTGCTTTAACGGAAAGCCGCTTTATATATTGGTTTGCGAAGAGCGGGCAGGGGGAAGTCCCAAGTTTTTCTTTTTTGACAGTCGGTGGAAATTCTGTCCCATAACCCGGGACGGAAAGGGAATGCCCCTTGATTTTACGCTTCCGAAGCCCCGTGATTTGGAGAAAATGCTGGATTATGCCGCCAAATTATCCGCACCCTTCCCTTTTGTAAGGGTGGATTTTTACGAAACGGAAAAGGGGCTTATATTCGGAGAAATGACCTTTACCCCCTCTGCGTGCCTTGACACGGGGCGGCTTCCCGAAACGGACATTATGTTCGGAGATTTGCTTGAGCTGCCGAAAACGCCCACGAAAGGAAAAGCAGCGTCTCACAATGATTCCGCCTGACGGCATTGTGGGGGCGGTGCTTTGACAAACGCCGAAATCGAGCGGTATGAAGCGGCTTTCCCGGTTATGACAAGGCGATGAAAAAAGCGCATACCGATTTCTAAGAGAGTGCGTTCACATAAAGTGTGTTCACATAAAATCAGTATGCAGATTTTCGTGCATATTTTTGCCCCCTGCAAGGCAAAATTTTGCAGGAATATCGTCATATTTCAAAAAATTTTAACACAGCAGGCGGCAGAATTTGCCGAAAGGATGCGTGCCGAGCTTTATGTGAACACGCTCTAAAACTATTTAAAGGATATTTGTTTTGCAATGAGAAAAATGAATATTGCCGTGGCAGGGCTTGGCTATGTGGGAATGGCCAACGCCCTAACGGCGGCTTTTCATAACAGGGTCACCGCCGTCGATAAGCTGTCATGGAAGGCAGAGCTTTTAAACCGGGGCAAACCGCCTGTGGGAGACGCTTTGGCAGAGGAATTTCTCAAATCTCGGGAATTGGATTTGCGTGCCGTTACAAACGGTGCGGAATGTTATTCCGAGGCGGACTGGGTTATTATAGCAACCCCCACCGATCCCCTGGAGGGACATTTGGATACGTCCTCGGTGGAGTCGGTGATAGAGCAGGTCGCCGCCGTAAATCCCCATGCGATGATTGTCATAAGATCTACGGTGCCGATAGGGTTTACGGATTATGCGGCAAAAAAATACAATACGGAAAATATTTTGTTTTGTCCCGAATTTCTGCGTGAGGGCAGCGCACTTTATGACGAGCTTAATCCCTCCAGAATTATTGTGGGCTTTCCGAAGGATTCGGCGGAGGGCGAATTAAAAGCGCATAAGCTTGCTGATCTGCTTTTGCAGGGCGTCGAAAAAAAAGACGTTCCCGTAATGGTGATAAGCTCCTCGGAGGCGGAATCCGTAAAACTGTTTTCAAACACATATTTGGCTATGAGGATAGCTTTTTTTAACGAGCTTGACGCATTTGCCGAACACAGCGGGCTGAATACAAGGAATATTATCGACGGAGTTTGCAGCGACAGGCGCATCGGGAATTACTATAACAATCCCTCCTTCGGCTACGGGGGGTACTGTCTGCCAAAGGATTCAAGACAGCTTTTAGGCGAGCTTGACGGTCTGCCTAACGATATTATAGAGGCGGCGATAAAATCCAATATATCCCGAACGGAATATATCGCAGGGCAAATTCTTGAAAAGGCGGAAAAGCACGGCGATAAATCCGCCGTGGGATTTTACCGTCTGACGATGAAATCAAATTCGGACAACCTGCGCAGCTCCAGCTCCTTGGAGATAATCAAGGTGCTTCGGGGCAAGGGCGTTTCTGTCATTGTATATGAGCCTGCCGTAAAGGACGAGGTTGTTTTCGGCTGTCCCGTTGTGCGAGATTTAGATGAGTTTAAGAAAAAATGCGCCGTTATAGCTGCAAACAGATACAGTCGGGAGCTTGACGACGTTTTATATAAGGTTTATACCAGAGACACATACTTTAGAAATTAAGTTTTTACAGGAGAAAAAATAAATGACCGAATGTGATGGCAAAATTATTATAACCGTAGACGAGATTCTTCGGGGAATGACCGATAATGAAGAGGAATACGCACGTGCCGCAAAACAGTTCGGTGCGCTTCTTGATATCAAGGTGGAAACCTGCTTTGACAGGATCAGGGATTTAGGTGATCTTAAGGGCGTTTTTTTCGGCGATCTGAAAAACGGAGAAGCGTTTCCCGAGGATAATCCGCCTGTTTTTGCGGTTTCCGCAAAGGATATTCCGGGAATACCCACATTTGTTGTAAAGGAAGCTCCGATTTTTTATTGGAGGCGGCTTGCAAGGGTAATAGCCGACAAATTCAGACCCAGATCGGTGGTTATAACCGGCTCCTACGGCAAAACAACCACCATGCAGATGACCTGCTCGGTTTTGCAGCAAGCGGGAAGAACCACCTTTACGCCCAACAACGAAAACACCAATATCGGTCAGGTTTGGGCTCTCACAAGACCGCTTGTCACATATGATTATTTCACGTGTGAATTGGGGCTTTCCCAAAAGAACTATTATATGAGCGAATGGTCAAAGATCATAAAGCCGGAAATATGCGTTATTGTAAATATAGGCTCTCCCCATATCGAAAATTTCGGCGACAAGAGTCAGATCCTTGAGGAAAAGCTTCACGTTGCCGACGGAATGTCCGAGGAAAAGGGTCTGCTCATTCTGAACGCCGACGACGAAACGTCTATGGCAAAAAAGGATTACCGTCACAAAATCAAGACCATAGCCGTCAACACAAAAGAAGCTGACTATACCTGCAGGGATATAGCTATGTCCAACGACGGCATCGATTTCGTTGCCGTATGTCGGGACAGGGAATTTAACGTACACCTTAACCTTACCGGAAAGCATAACGTTTACTCTGCGCTTGCGGCTATAGCGGTGGCGGACAGCTTCGGCGTATCGGACGACAAAATTGCCGCAGGACTTGCGCTGTATAAAACAAGCGGTACACGCCAAAATGTGTATACCGCATATAAAAACAATATCATAATCGAGGACTGCTTCGGCGCATCGCTGGAAGCCGATATTGTTATGTTCGATATGCTTCGAGAGTTTAAGGCGGAAGAAGGACAGCGTAAAATTGCGGTTCTGGGACATGTGCCGAGAATGGGAAGACTTTCGGATCAGGTTCACCGGGATATCGCCAAAAAGCTTGCTTCGGATTATGATTTTGATATGGTGGTAACATACGGAGGATTGTCGAGATATTTTTCCGAGGAGTATAAAAAAGCAGGAAAATCCGCATATCATTTCTATGATGATGAGGAATTTGTAGCATTTTTGAAGGAAAATATCCGTGAAAAGGATATAATTCTTTTCAAGGGTGTGTGGAAAACCTATAATTTTACCAGGCATGTAAGGAGAATACTTAATCCCGATTATAAGGCTCAGCTGCCAAAGTATTGCGGAACTTATGCGGATACCGCCTCCCTGCATACCACGTCTCCTTCGTCCCTCCTCTTTGACGCCTCCGACGGCAGGATTGTTTGCGGCAAAAATATCCACACAAGATACAATCCCGCTTCACTTATAACAATAGCTTCGGTTCTGACCCTTCTGGAAAACGGAATGAAACCCGACGATATCGTTACGATCCCCGGCGCAGCGTCTGCGTTTACAAAAGGCTGGTTCGTATACGGCGTTAAAGCGGGGGAAAGATACCGTGCCGGCGATCTTATGTGGCTGTCTCTGAAAAAATCGGGCACGGACGCCTTGTATTCGCTTATTTTATCCGAATATGAATCCGTTGAAGCCTTTATGAAGCTCTGGAGAGAAACGGTTTTGCAGTCGGGCGCAGTAAACACCGGTTCCATCGGTCCTTACGGCAAGGATTCCGACGGGTATTATTCCACTGCCTTTGACCTTGCGCTGATCATATCCCGTGCGCTGAAAAACAAGGATTTTTTGTCGCTTATATCCGACGATATGCGGGAAATAACCGAGCTTACAAGCGGCGAAAGAAAACGTGAGTCTCTCGTAACGTTTCTTAATACCCGCAGCGAAAAGGACGAACACCTTCTTTATACGCCGGGCGTTATTCAGATAAAGGAAGGGGAAAACCATATTTCCCGCAAATGTGTGGCGGCGGCCGTAAAACGGGGCGAGAAATACTATGTGTCCGTCGTTCTCGGATCGGTGGAATCACACTTCAATATGTTTTCATATGACGAAACGAAGCGTATGCTTGATTTTACGGAAACCCTCCCCTTGGTTAAGAAGGAGGAGGTATCGGTAAAAACAATAAATAACGCCGCCTTTGATTCCGCTTACGAATATATTGACTCAATAAACGACCCCGAACTGCTTGACAGGATACTTGAAAATAATTACGAAACCTCTCTTGGCGGCAGCTTCTGGAAATACAGGCAGATACACCTTGAAAGCAAGGATCCTCTGGAAAGGAAACGTGCGCTTTTGAAATGCCAGTATATTCAAAGGGTAATGTGCGCGTCTGTCCCCGTAAATTCAAATATACACAGATTCGGTACTCCCCACGGTCTGACGGGAATACACATTTCCGCCCGCGCTAAAATAGGAACCGGGTGTACCATACTTCAAGGCGTTACCATTGGCTCAAATACCTTTGCCGACAGCAAAAAAAGCGGATTTCCCGTGATCGGAAACAATGTGTTTATAGGTGCGGGAGCAAAAATCATAGGCGGTGTCACCGTCGGAGACAATGTGAGAATAGGCGCAAACTGCATTGTAGTCGAGGACGTGCCCGCAAACAGCGTGGTGGTAATGGAAAAGCCTAAAATTATCTCT
Organism: Oscillospiraceae bacterium; assembly: GCA_003508605.1. Lineage (GTDB taxonomy): Bacteria > Bacillota > Clostridia > Oscillospirales > Ruminococcaceae > Ruminiclostridium_E. Next base: position 13,430 of record DNUB01000112.1, read on the forward strand.
AAGCCTCTGATAAACAACAAATTCCTGAGTCCCGATGAATATGATAAGTTCATCGAAGAGCAATTGTTCATACGGGGGGGGGGTGAACAAACATAAATACTGCACACCTCCCGAAGTAAGTGAATATTCCATTTGCATACTAATGCTTTATCCTGAAAAGGGCCCTTATATTTGATTCTTTATACTCATATTTTTCAGTGAATCAATATTAAGCCTTTAAAGGAGAAAAACAACCATGGAAAAATATTCACTGCTGACCGAAACCGAAAAGGTGCAGTATGAAATAACCCCTCCCGAATATGACGAGGTAAAGCACAGCTTCATTTCAAAAGATGATGAGGCTGTAATTACCTGCGTCGGCGATTGTCTTGCGGAAGAAAAAATGTACAAGGCCCATTTGTTCGGGGAACACTTTGGCTTTGACGATGTTTTTCAGTTTGTAAAACAGTATTTTTTAAGCTCGGATCTGTCTATAGCAAATTTAGAGACAATGATCTGTGAAAATGCGCCCTATACGGGCGAGCAATACAAGATAGGCGGAAAGTATTTTTGCAATGCTCCCGCCGAATTTTTGCGTGCAATAAAAAATTCGGGCATAAATTTTCTTATGCTGTCCAACAATCACAATTTGGACTGCGGAGTAAACGGCATTATAGAAACGCTGAACAGAATAGAAGGTCTGGGCTTTGGGCACACAGGCCTTTTTACGCCTCAGGATAAAAAACGGTATTCGACGGTTGAAATAAAGGGAATGAAAATAGCCCTTCTCTCCTATTCCACATGGTTCAACCGCAATGAGCCCCGCCTTACGGAGCTTGGCAGAAATACCTTTATAAACGAATATTCCAAGGAAAAGGTAAGCGGCGATATAAAAGCCGCAAGGCAGGAGGGTGCGGAGTTCGTGCTGGTGTATATCCACTGGGGAACGGACGCCGAGTACAAGAGCCGTCCCAGCGAGTCAATGAAGCGAATGGCTCAGGAAATAGCCGACAGCGGTGCGGATTATATTGTGGGTTCTCACACCCATTCCGTGCAGCCCTTTGCGGAGATAACCGCCGCCAACGGAAAAAAAGTCCCCTGCATCTATTCCATGGGTAATTTCGTTACCAGCGAGATTTCCAAAATCAGCCGTCAAACGGTGATATTACAGCTAAAGCTGAAAAAAATACAAGGCGTCGTTCAGGCTGTGGAACAGAAATTTATTCCCTGCTACATTCCCGACCAATTTTATAATCTAAGCTATCCTGTTCTGCCTAAGGGAATGGGTACGTCAAACGGTCTCGCTATATCCGCAATCAATGAAGATACGCTGAAAACCGTCGGCTGTGAGACGACCCGTTTCGGGTATAGGCTTACAAAGAAAAGAATATGCAGTATACTTGGTCTGCGGACGCCCGAAAATGACGAGGAATATACGGGTCTGAAATTTGCCGCCGACGCAGTTGAGGGCTGTGCGGCGCTTATCTCGGAAATATCATCACAAATCACATACAGTACGCCTTACGAAAAATACGACGAGCTTGCGGACAAGGCTATGGAGAAGGGCGCAAGGCTTCTTATTTCCGCCGCGCAAATTAAGGATTATCCCTGTCTTATAACACCGCTGCCCATAATAGAAACATTTACTCGGATTATCGGTGAATGGCGTATGCAGTTTGATCCGAAAACCATAAGCATAACGGGCAGTATCGGCAAAACCTCTACCACGGAAATGGTATACGCCCTGATCAGCTCCAAGTATAATACTCACCGGAACACGGGAAGCGCAAACAATGTGCGCTACAGCGGAACGGTTGTTCAGAAGCTGAAGCCCGAGCATGAGTTTTATGTTCAGGAAACCATGGAGGGACCGCCCTTCGGAGCGGCCGCCACTATAGCAAAAATGGTACAGCCGCAAGCTGCGATAGTGACCGTGGTGGGCACCTCGCATATGGAGGAGTTCGGCTCTCAGGAGCGCATACTTGAAAGCTGCTTGGGCGTTCAGGAGGGTATGCCGGAGGACGGTCTGCTGATACTTAACGGCGACGATTCGTTCCAGCAAAAAGCCGTTACGCAAAGAAAAGCGGTGTACTATGCCATCGAAAACGAAAAAGCCGATTACCGTGCGGTAAATATTAAAAATAACGAAATGGGTATGACCTTTGACGTAGTACACGGCGGGATAACTTCTCCCGTTCGCCTTAACTGCTTCGGCAAGCACAATGTTCTGAACGCTCTTGCCGCATTCGCCGCAGGAAAATGGGCGGGAATGACCGATGAAGAGATCGCCGCAGGTCTTGCAAAATACCGCACAAGCGGCATACGTCAGAATCTTGTGAGATTTGGCGGGCAGAGAATATTCCTTGACTGCTACAATGCGGCAGTGGAGTCTATCAGATCGTCGCTGAACCAGCTGGCGGAAATACCCGTGGGAGAGGGCGGAAAACGTATCGCCGTGCTTGCCGATATTCTTGAATGCGGTGACAAGGCGGAGGAATATCACCGTTCGGCGGGCAAAGCGGCGGCGGAATCCAAAGCGGATATTGTTATCTGTTACGGCAGGGACGCAAGGCTTACGGCGGAGGAAGCGAAAAAAACCAAGCAGACATTCTATACGGACTCCGCAGAGGAACTGATAAGGCTGATAAAGGAAAAGGTTACCTCAAAGGATATCGTTTTGTTCAAGGGCAGCCACGGAATGGCTCTCGAACACATAGCCGACAGAATATGGGGCACTTGGTTTCATGAGGAATTTGAAAGGTATGATTTCCTGACCCACAATACAAAGGACGAGAATTTTTCATACTGCGTCTACACCGACCATGCGGCTTTAACAAACAGGATCTCCACGGCGGAAAACGTGGTTATACCGAACAGCGTCGACGGAAAGCCCGTAACCTCGATCTCTCCCAATGCCTTCAGCGGCAGCAGGACTGTAAAAAGCGTTACTTTCCCCGAAGGTCTTGTGAATGTCAGATACTGCGCCTTTTACAATTCAAGTCTCAGCGGCGAGATCAGACTGCCCTCATCAGTTCGGATAATATTTGACAGCGCATTCAGCACCTGCAAAGATCTTACTACGGCTATCATCGACGAGGGCTGCACTCATTTAGGCTACAGGGCTTTCGGAAACTGCACCTCCCTCGAATCCGTCGTAATTCCCGAAACCGTTCGGGAGATTGGCAGAGAAGCGTTTATAAACTGTAAAAAGCTGACGATTTTCGGCAAGGAAGGCTCTTATGCCGAGACATATGCAAAGAACAACGGTATACCCTTCTCTAAAATTGTTTAGAGCTAATTCCTAAGTCTCCCTTCATATGTAATCGTAATTAAATTTTTACAGGAGGAAAATAAATGACCGAATATGACGACGGAATTATAACCTCGGATAAGGGTCAGAAGCCTATGTATTGCGGAACACATATGGACGTCCTGTCTTTGCACACAGCGTCTCCTTCGTCTATACTTTTTGACGCTTCCGACAACAGGATCGTTTGCGGCAAAAATATCCACACAAGATGCAATCCCGCTTCACTCATAACAATAGCTTCGGTTTTGGCTCTTCTCGAAAACAGAATGAAGCCCGGCGACATCATCACAGTACCTGACACGGTCTCAAAATTTACACAAGGCGGTTGGTCTGTATACGGAGTTAAAGCGTCTGAAAGGTATCGTGCCGACGATCTTATGTGGCTGTCTCTGAAAAAATCCGGCACAGACGCTTTATATTCACTTGTTTTGTCCGAATATGAGTCGATTGAAGCATTCATGAAGCTCTGGAAGAAAACGGTTTTGCAGGCAGGCGCAGTAAACACGGATTCCATCGGTCCTTACGGCAAGGATTCCGACGAGTATTATTCCACTGCCTTTGACCTTGCGCTGATTATATCCCGTGCACTGAAAAACAAGGATTTTTTGTCGCTGGTATCCGAGGATATGCGGCAAATAACCGAGCTTTCAAGCGGTGAAAGAAAGCAGGCATCTCTTGTAACGCTTCTTAATACCCTCGGCGAAAATAACGAACGCCTTGCTTTTACGCCGGGAATAACTCAGATAAAAGAGGGCGAAAACCGTCTTTCTCACAAATGTGCGGCGGCGGCAATAAAACGCAGCGAGAAATACTATATATCTGTTGTTCTCGGATCGGCGGGGTCTAATTCATATAACGAAACGAAATGTATGCTTGACTTTACCGAGAGAATCTCGGACGGTTTAATAAAAAGAACCGCAGATAAAATTTTGAACAACGCTTCTTTCGATTCGGCTTTTGAATATATTGACTCGATAAGCGATCCGGAGTTGCTTGATCAAATACGGGAGAATAATCATGATTACTCTCTTGGCGGCAGCTTCTGGAAATACAGGCAGATTTATCTTGAAAGCAAAGATCCGTTGGAGAAGAAACGGGCTCTTTTAAAATGTCAGTATATTGAAAGGATAATGGGAGCGTCTATCCCCATAAATTCAAATATAAAAAGATTCGTTACTCCTCACGGTCCCACAGGGATACACATCTCCGCTTACGCAAAGATAGGAACGGGGTGTACGATACTTCAAGGCGTTACCGTCGGCTCAAATACCTTTGCCGACAGC
>DNUB01000016.1:0-2240 GCA_003508605.1 Oscillospiraceae bacterium
GTTTACGCCCCGTATTTTTCATAAATTCGGGATACTGCACTTCATTGAATCGACCGAAGCTCATGCTTATGCGCTTCGGTTTTTTATCGGATTTAATACGAAGCCCCGAAAGCTCCGTACGGTCGTTAATTATTCGGAAAGTCACGGTCCTTTTTCTTTAAGGATACTGTATGCGGGTTATGGAGACAGCTTGCGGCTCTGATGTTATTATTTGGATTTTTGAATAATATTTTACAGCTTTTAAGTGTTATAACTCTTTTGATAAAATGCAAAATACAGTTAAGATATCAAATTGATTTTATGAAAGGAAAAAGCTATGAAAACAAAGGCTGTAATGATTTTTATTTTGACTGTAGGCGGCATTTTTTTAGGAGGGTGCAATACTGACTCATTTGGGGGAGACGGTGATTTGACGGGTTCGGACATATCCCGGGAAAATCGTTTTGACGGTGGAGAAAGCGATGCGGAAAGCTTTGGTGAAAATTTTTCCAGAATTGCCGTCCTAAATCAGTCTCTCGACAACGACCTTATAGGCTGGGGCTTAGGAAAGGATAAGGACAGTCTTGACCGACCTATTGACGCAGTAAAGGCGCAGGAAAGGTACGGAAAGTACTCTTCGCTGTTTGTGGATACCTCTGAGGAAAAGGTTTTGTATCTTACCTTTGACGAGGGCTATGAAAACGGCTACACTCCGAAAATCCTGGATATATTAAAGGAAACGGGCGTAAAGGCTGCGTTTTTTGTCACCTATGATTACTGCAAATCGGCTCCCGAGCTTGTGAAGCGTATGATTGACGAGGGGCATATAGTGGGCAATCACAGCTATACTCATCCGAGCTTTCCCAAGTGCTCGCCCCAACAGGTTAAAGAGGAAATTACCAAGCTTCATGATTACGTAAAGGAAAATTTTAACTATGAAATGACCTTTTTCAGATTTCCTATGGGGGAATTTAGTGAAAGCACGTTAAAGCAGGTGCAGGATTTAGGCTATACAAGCGTGTTCTGGAGCTTTGCCCATAAGGATTGGGATCCTAATAACCAGCCCTCGCAAAATCGGACGTACGATACGGTTACAAATTCGCTTCACAGCGGTGAAATATGCCTTCTTCATGCGGTTTCCGAGGCAAACACAAATTGCTTAAGGGACGTTATAAGCTTTTGGATATCGGAGGGCTATACTGTTGCGGATTTAAACCATGCGGTTAAAAATTTAGGTAAAATAAACTAAAAATAAAATGTCGGGGCTGTAAAACTGCGGTTTCGCAGGGATCGTCACTTTCGTCTTTTAAAAAGCGGTATCGCATTCTTATACTTCTCTTTAATTGAATAGCAGACCTTGTCTGCAATTCGATTCTGTGGGTATTTAGTGCCGCAGGGCGGCATCAAGCGATTTGTCTGTTGTTTGATTAAAGATTAGTGTTACAGTCCCCATTACATAAAAGCGCAAGGCAAAAATATGAATGAAATAAAGATTTACTACAGCTTGACTGAAAACATCGATCAATCCGATTTGGAAAAAGCCCTGACCCTTATTCCCGATTGGAGGAGGGAAGCGGTGCTGAAAAATAAAGGCACTGCCGACAGAATCAACGGAGCTTTTGCTTATCTGCTGCTTCAAAAGCTTACCGAAACCGAATTTGGACTTACCGATCGTTCTCCGTTTTTATACGGGGAAAAGGGGAAGCCGTTTTTTACGCAAATTCCCCTTTATTTCAGTATAAGCCACAGCAGATGTGCAGTAGGCGCAGCGGTCTCGAAATCAGAAACAGGTCTTGACATAACCGACGACAGAAGCGTAAGGAACGAGCTGGCGTCAAGAATTTGCTCGTCCCGGGAATTGAACGCTTTTAACCGCTCAAAGGATAAGCGGCGGTTTTTAAGACAGCTTTGGTGCAAAAAAGAAAGCCTTGTAAAAAGAACCGGAGAGGGCTTTTCGCATGGCTTTACGGATATTGATACCGCAAATGGCTTATTTTTCGTCTACGATACGGAAAAATACTGTATCGCCGTAAATTGGGAGAGCGGGGAAAGATGCGCCGAAATAAAGGAAATAGATTATTCGGCATTGCTATAAGGCTGTTTGAAGTCAGTTTTAATAAGGATAATTTGTTTTTCCGAAAAGCCCTCATATTGCAAAATTGCCCCGCCTTTTGCAGCAAGCAAAAGGTATAGCCTCATTAGGCGGCGGGTTTTATTCAGTCTTTCAGTGGGGTACCCAGTCCCCCGCTGAAACCCTGAGG
>DNUB01000016.1:2435-2940 GCA_003508605.1 Oscillospiraceae bacterium
TTAGGCGGCGGGTTTTATTCAGTCCTTCGGTGAGGGATATTATCCCTGCTGATACCCCGAAAGGATTACGCCCCTCATTAAATATACTACTTAATATAGAGCTTCTCTTTACTTTATTTCTATATCTTTTATCAACTCGGAATCATCGCTGTCGGACAGGCACTCGCTCATAAAATTGCGAAGCCTGAGATAAGTCTCCTCGCTTATAACGTGCTCAACCTTGCAGGCGTCAGTTTCCGCCGTGGTAGGATTTACTCCTAACTTGCGTATGAAAAACTCACGGATAAGAAGATGCCTTGAATAGACCTCCTTGGCACGCTTCAATCCGTTTTTGGTCAGCTTGATCTCGCCGTCGTCAGCCACAACAATATAGCCCATTTCACGCAATAGGCTCATTCCTTTGCTTACGCTGGGCTTTGAATATCCCATTTCGTTGGCTATATCTATCGAACGCACAAAACCTGTACGTCGATTTAAAATATATATAGTTTCCAGATAATCTTCT
>DNUB01000135.1:0-4894 GCA_003508605.1 Oscillospiraceae bacterium
ACTGAATGGAACCCGCCGCCTAATGAGGCTGTGCCTTTTGCTCGCGGCAAAAGGCGGGGGACATCGGATTTTGATTATAGGCAGTGCGGCAGAATCACAGATTGATTGTGCGGCACTGTCTTTAATGCGTTTCGATAAAAACAAAGAAACGGCTTCTAAATAATCGCTTCCTTATGCCGTGTAACATGACAGCCTATGTTGACCGCCACAGGCAGCCCCGCAATATGAGTGGGAAACTGCTCAATATTGACATAAAGGCAGGTCTGAGTGCCGCCAAAGCCCTGTGCGCCTATGCCTAAGGCGTTTATCCCCTCCAAAGCCTTTTCCTCCATTTCCCTGTAAAGGGGGTCGCTGTTTCTGATTCTGAAATCCCGGCAAAGGGCTTTTTTGGCTAAAAACGCCGCATATTCAAAATCGCCGCCTATTCCCACTCCTACGGTGATGGGAGGGCATGGGTTGCTGCCCGCCCTGTCCGCAACGGAAACTATGTAGCTTATAATATCCTCCTCCGAGGCGGAGGGGGTAAACATTTTCATTCCGCTCATATTTTCGCTGCCAAAGCCCTTTGGAGCAGCCGTTATATGTACTTTGTCGCCTTTTACTATGGACGTGTGAATTATTGCGGGTGTGTTGGTGTTGGTGTTTACCCTTTTTAAAGGGTCGGCAACTACCGATAATCGCAGCTTGCCCTCCACATATCCTTTTTCAACGCCCTTGTTTATGGCTTCGTATAAGTCTCCGCCCGTAAAATGCACCTCCTGACCTATTTCTATAAAAATAACCGCCATTCCCGTATCCTGACAGATAGGCACGTTTAATTCCCGGGCGCAGTCCGCATTTTCACATATATCCTTCAGAACGCTTTTGCAAAGGGGACTTTCCTCTTTTTCGGCGGCAAGGGCTATAAGCTCCTGCATTTGGTCGGGAAGAAAAAGATTAGCCTCTTCGCAAAGTCTTGCTACGGTATTTTTGATCTCTTCTGTATTTATTTCTCGCATTACTACTCACTTTCCTGTCTGAAAACAATTCTGTTCCCAATTCTGTTCTCAATTCCGTTCGTCCTCCGCCAATTCTTCACCCAGAACATCGGTGTTTTCGGCGGAGGTAAATTCTCTTAAATAACCGTTAATGGATTTGATGCGCTTTTTATCGAACATTAACAGGTTTACCTCTATAAAAGCCACAGGCACAAGCACTGCTAAAAATATGGGGATCATGCCAAGCTCGGGCTTTTCCGACAAAAAAACGCTGAGGAAAAACGCCGAAGCTATTGCGCATGCGACTCCGATTATAGCCCAAAAAACTCCCCATACTCCCGCAGGCTTTTTGAAAAATCCTTCCAGACGGCAGCCCGTTAACCCCCTGCTGATAATTCCGTGAAAGGCCGTGTCGCACATATCGTTTTTAAAGCTGTGGTAAAAGCGAAGGCGGTATTCTCCATTGTTATCCTCCCAAAAGAAATACTGCCGTCCTTTTTCGGGTCGGTTGTCCTCCGACTCCTGCTCCTCTATAGCTTTTGCTATCTTTTCTTTAAGCTCTCCTTCGGATAAGGGAGATTCAAAATCTGCGGCTATTCTTGCAATTCTTTTCATATTTACCTCACATTTTATTTCAAGAGCAATGTGCCTTATCTGACTTCTTTTCCGTCTATCAGCACCAGAACGGGCTTGGAAAGCACATCGTAAAATTCTCCGTCAAATACGGACAGATCTGCGTCCTTACCTGCCTCTATACTGCCCACTCTGTCGTCTATTTCCGCTATTTTGGCAGGATTTACGGTGATCGCCCTTAAAGCCTCCTCCTTATCTAAGCCGCCTTTAATACAAACTCCCGCCGAAAGGGGAAGATATTGAATGGGAATGACGGGGTGGTCGGTGCAGATTGCGATTTCTATCCCCGCATTATGAAGTCTTGCGGCGTTTTCTATGGACTGATTGCTTAATTCGGGCTTGCTTCTGTCGGAGATAACAGGGCCTACAACGGCATGGGTACAGCCTGCTTCCCTCAGCTCGTCGGCGTATAATCCGCCCTCTGTGCAGTGCACCAAAATATAGCCAAAATCAAATTCATCGGCTATTCTTACTGCGGTAAATATATCGTCTCCACGGTGACAGTGGATATGCGCCTTTAATTTTTTTTGCAGCAAAGGAATAAGAGCCTCGCACTTTGCGTCGTAATCGGGCTTTGAGGCTTCGTCCTCCGTGCCCTTGCTTGCTTCGTATTTTTCATAATCCGCAATATAGCGTTTTGTCTTATTGAGCTGTTCCCTGATTATCCCTGCGGTGGCAAGACGTGTGGTGGGTGCTTCCTCTCGATCGTTGTAGCATCTTTTCGGGTTTTCGCCAAAGGCAAATTTTATGGAAACAGGCGACTTTACGATTCTTTTGTCAATACGGGGGCTGCCGTAGGTTTTCACAGCCATAAATTCGCCGCCTATGGGGTTTGCGCTGCCCACTCCCGTTAATACCGTGGAAACTCCCGCCGTTGCCGCTTCGTAAAAGCATCGGTCGTTGGGGTTGGCGGCGTCGATGGCGCGGAGGTGGGGGGTGGTGGGATCGGATATTTCGTTTCCGTCCGAGCCTTCAAAGCCTAAGCTGTCGTTAAACATTCCCACATGGCTGTGGCAGTCGATAAAGCCGGGATACAGGTTTTTCCCCTTTGCGTCGAAGGCGTTTTCATGGGCGGCTTTAAGCTCGCTCATACTGCCCACTTCGGCTATCTTTCCGTTTTCCGTGCGGACGTAGCCGTTTTCGATCACTCCCTTATCTGACATTGTGTAGATTTTTGCGTTAATTATGAGCATTTTAAAATGTTCCTTTCCTGATTGTGAATATTGTGCAGGTCTTTATGCAGACAAGCCTTTGATCAGCTCGATTACCGCATTTGCAATATCGTTTCCCGTACCCTCTGCTTTAACGGTAAATTTTGAATGCTTTCTGTAGATTTTCCTGCGCATTAAGTAGATACGATAAAGCTGCTCTCTTGTATTGTTCACCGCAAGGGGGCGGTTTTTATCGTCTTTGATCCTTCCGTAGCATACGGGAAAGCGCGCGTCGAGGAAAACGGTTATGCCCTGCGTATTGGCGTACTCGGCGGTATTTTCGTTTATAAGCGTGCCGCCGCCCGTGGCTACGATACAGCCTTCTCCAAGCTCTTTAAGGCATTTGCCTTCAAGCTCCCTGAAATAAGGCTCTCCCGACTGTTCAAAAATTTCGGGAATACTGCGTTTTTCTTTTTTAACTATGTATTCGTCCAGATCCACAAAGGGAAGCTTAAGCTTTTTTGAAAGCAGCTTTCCCGTGTGAGATTTGCCGCAGCCCATAAAGCCGCAGAGAAATATGCTTTTCATCGAATCGGTCCTTTCGCAAAGTAATAAGCCGCCGCTCTATTCATTGGTTTGCCTGCCTGTTTTTGCACAAAGTCTTTATCAGACAAGCTTTTCCATATCCTTAATAAGACTGTCAATGTCGCTTTGCCTGTATTCCGAACCGTTCCAGATCTCGTGAGCGGCTACCGCTTGCAGCACCAGCATTGACATACCTGTGAAAACCTTTGCTCCGCTTTCCTTTGCGTATTTTGAAAGGGTGGTTTCGGTGGGATTGTATATTGCGTCGAAAAGGAAGCTTACGTTTTTAAGCTGTTCCTTTTTCAAGGGAGAAAACTCGGTTTTCGGGTACATTCCCACGGGGGTGGAGTTTATGACCAAATCATAGTCCCCCTGCATTTCCGATAAATGAATGACCCTTACACTGCTTTCGGGAAGAAGCCTTTCTATTTCGCCTTTTATTCCCTCCGCAACGGAAATATCCTCGGTGCGGACCGCCATGGTTAAATCCGCCCCCTGATATGCCGATTCGATGGCCATCATTCTGCCCACTCCGCCGCAGCCCAAAAGGCAGACCTTTGATTTAAGGGAAGCGCCCAGCTGTTCTATGGATTTTACAAAGCCCAAAACATCGGTGTTATAGCCTATGCTTTTGCCCTTTTCGTTTTTTATGCAGTTTACCGAGCCGTATCTTTTTGCGCCCTCGGACAGCTCGCCGCAGAAATCCATAATGGCTATTTTATGGGGAATGGTGATATTAAATCCCTTTAAGGATCTTAAGTAATCGTATTTGTCTTTAAGCTCCTCGGGTTTTATTTCGTTTAATTTATATTCGCATTTTATCCCCGCCAATTCAAAAAGTCTTGAGTGAATTTGAGGGGAAAGGGAATGTCCCAGGGGGCAGCCTATTAAAGCGTAGTTTTCCGTCATCGTGTCGTTCCTTTCTTTGTTTCGGGCAATTTTGCCGTTATGTATTTGCAGAATCCCGGTGATTTTGTCAAATTGTCAAAGCGGCGTTCAGGCTTTCGGTATTTTCTATATTAACCGCCCTTACCTCCTTTAAGGTCTTGCTCACAAGTCCCGTAAGCACCTTACCGGGTCCAAGCTCCACAAAGCGGTCGAAGCCGTCGTTTTTCATTGCGTTCAGCTCGTCGGTAAATCTTACGGGGGAACAGATATGCTTAGACATAAGCTCGGGCGTATGGGAAAAGTCGGTAAGCTCCTTTCCCGTCACATTGGAGTAAAATCTTACATTGGCTTTATTAAAGGCTATATCCTTAACGGCCTCCTTAAACTCCCTTGCGGCGGATATCATTAAATCCGAGTGGAATGCGGCGGATACCGCAAGGGGCATTGCTCTTCTTGCGCCCGCTTCCTTTGCTTTTTCCGAGGCGGCGGCTATACCCTCCTTTGTGCCTGCAATAACCGTTTGTACGGGGGAATTGAAGTTTACTGCGGTTACGTAATTGCCCTCCGCCTTGACGCCTTCGCATATTTCCGTCACCTTATCGGCGGGAAGTCCTATAACCGCCGCCATCGCCCCCGGATTTGCCTTCGCCGCTTTATCCA
>DNUB01000135.1:5163-5853 GCA_003508605.1 Oscillospiraceae bacterium
TGCCTTCGCCGCTTTATCCATAGCTTCGGCACGGTACTTTATCGCTTTGAAGCCGTCCTCAAGGCTAAGCACCCCTGCCGCTACCATAGCCGCATATTCTCCCAGGGAATGACCCGCCGCCCCTTCAAAGGTCATTCCGCTTTCCCTTGCCGCCTCAAAAGCGATAAGGGAAACGGTAAAAATGGCGGGCTGGGAAACTCTTGTCTGTGACAGCTCTTCGGCCGTTCCCTCTCCGATTGTTTTCCACAGATCGAAGTCAAAGGTGCTGTTTGCCGCTTCCAGAATTTTTTTGGACTGTGCGGGGAACTGCTCTGCAAGCTCCTTTCCCATTCCGATGTACTGCGAGCCTTGTCCCGAAAATAAAAAAGCCGTTTTCATAAGTTGTTTTAGTCCTTTCCTGTGTTTTATATTTTGCCTGCTTTGATTTATGATTTTTTTGCGGGATCTGCGCTTATAAAATTAAGGAGGTTTTCGGTATTTTGCGTTATTGGCGAAAATGCGCAGATCTTGACGGTTTTTAGGTACTCTATATATAAATGAAAAATTATATATAAGAAAAATTATATAAACGAAAAAAAGAAAAAATAAAAATTTGCTTTTACAGCCGCCTTTTATAACCGCCTTTGGAGGGAATATATGTTAAAATTCGGAAAAATGCTGTTGACAAAAGCAATGTGTTTGAGGTAAAAT
>DNUB01000135.1:6112-18036 GCA_003508605.1 Oscillospiraceae bacterium
GAATGTGTTTGAGGTAAAATATAGTGAATAGTATTTTTATTTTTCCTTGTGAGTATTATATACTATTTTCAATTTAAAATCAAGATATGATCGTTTTTTTCAAAACAGAAAGAAGACAGAAAGAAGAAAATTATGCAGGGTATTAAAATTACAGGCACAGGAAGCTATATTCCCGACAGAGTTGTAACAAACGAGGATTTTACAAGGTTTTTGGACACCTCGGACGAATGGATATACACCAGAACGGGAATAAAGAGCCGTTTTTACAACACCGACAAGATGAATTTCCAAATGGGGGCTGCGGCGGCGGAAAACGCTTTGAAAAATGCAGGTATTACGGCAAAGGATATAGATTTGATAATCCTTTCCTGCTGTACGCCCGATTTCTTTTACCCTAACACCTCCTGTCTTATTCAGGGACTTATCGGTGCGGACAATGCGGTGTGTATCGATATAAATACCGCCTGCACAGGCTTTATAACCGCTCTTGATATGGCGAGAAGATACCTTTGCACGGGAGATCACAAAAGAGCGCTTGTGGTAGCCAGCGAATTTTTAACACGACAGCAGGATTTTACCGACAGAACAAGCTGCTTTTTATTCGGCGACGGAGCGGGAGCGGTCGTGGTCGAGGCGGCGGACAAACCTTTTTACAGCGTTATGGGGGCGAAAAGCGATCTTCTTGACTTCCTCTACTGCAAGGTAGAGTATAAAAGCAATATTCCCATGGAGGGCTTTACCGATTACGAGGGCTATCTGAAGGACAAGAATTTTAAAACCGTTCAGCAGAACCGTTATCTGCAAATGGACGGAAAGGCGGTTTACCGTTTTGCGGTAGACGCTATGGCGGACAGCTTTGCAAGGGTTTGCGAAAAGGCGGGGGTTAATACAGGCGATATAGATTTGGTTATCCCTCACCAGGCTAACATAAGAATAATAAACGCCGCTTTAAAATCCATGGACGTTCCCAAGGAAAGAGTTTATGTGAATTTAGAGGAGCACGGCAATACATCAAGCGCATGTATTCCCACCATACTTGACGAGATAAACAAAAAAGGCGTTCTTGCCGAGGGGAAGAAGATGGCTTTGGTGGGCTTCGGCGGCGGTCTTACTTACGGATCTGTATATATGGAGCTTTAAATGGCTTCCCGTATTATGCACCTTTGTATATCAAGGGAGCTTGAGGGGATTATTCGGCCCGATAATGTCAATAATTTTCGTATAGGTCATATTTTGCCCGACGCAGTGATAAAGGCGGATAAAAAGCAGGTCAATACCCATTTTATCAGAGCCTTTGAAGAAAAAGGCAAATATTACAAGATTTTTGATTATTACGCTTTTTATGACAGATTTCGGGACGTAATTCTTCGGAATGAAGTATTCTTGGGATATTATTTTCATCTGATAGAGGACAATATTTTCAGAAATGTTTTGTACTCGGATTTGAATATGATGAACAGACGGGGCGACAGTGGATTTTTAAAGGAGCTTTATTCGGATTATCGGATTTTGAATAATATCATTATAAAAAAATATCTCTTAAAAAACGATTTATATTTGCCAAAATCATTTGCCGATTGTAAAATAAACGACATATATAACTTTGAGTTGACGGATTTTTTAGAGGATTTAAAGCGGGATTTTCATAAAATCGAAGGAAAGCCCGAAATCTTTACGGAAAGTATAACGGAACAATATTTTAAACGGTGCGTAAAAATTTGCAGTGTCGAATATGAAAGCATACGGCAGGGAAAACATTTTTTGTCGGAAAAGGAGCTTGCCTTTGAGATAAACGGCATAAACCCATAAGGCAAAAAACATAAGGAGAACATTATGACAACTCTTGACACAAGAATAACAAAACTTTTAGGCTGCAAGTACCCCATAATTCAGGGCGGCATGGCTTGGGTTGCGGAAAGCACACTCGCAAGCGCAGTAACCAACGCAGGGGGCGTAGGCTTGATTGCAGGCGGCTCTGCTCCCATCGACTATTTAAGAGAGCAGATAAGGAAAACAAAGGCGGCTGTTGACGGCAAGACCTTCGGTGTGAACATAATGCTGATGAGTCCCAATGCGGAGGATCTGGCGCAGCTTGTTATTGAAGAGGGCGTGCCTGTCGTCACCACAGGAGCGGGAAATCCGGGCAAGTTTATGGAAAATTGGAAAAAGGCGGGGATAAAGGTGATTCCCGTTATTCCGTCGGTAGCTCTTGCCAAGCGTATGGAAAGAGCGGGAGCGGACGCAGTGGTGGCCGAGGGGACGGAAAGCGGCGGTCATATCGGCGAGAATACTACTATGTGCCTTGTTCCTCAGGTAGTTGACGCTGTCAGTATTCCCGTTATTGCCGCAGGAGGAATTGCGGACGGCAGAGGAATCGCCGCAAGCTTTATGTTGGGAGCGGAAGGGGTTCAGCTGGGAACAAGGTTCTTAGCCGCCGAGGAATGTCAGATTCACTCCACCTATAAACAGCTGGTGGTTGACGCAAAGGATACCGACAGTATAGTAACGGGCAGATACACCGGTCACCCATGCCGCAACGTCAAGACGAAGTTTTCCAAGAAGCTGGCCAACGGAGAGAAAGACGGTTCTCTTTCTCCCGAGGAATTTGAGCAAATTACATTGGGTTCTCTCAGAAAGGCGGTTCAGGACGGCAATTTGGAGGAAGGATCGTTTCTTTGCGGAGCCATTGCGGGTCTTGTAAAGAAGGTCGAGCCTGCAAGGGATATGATCGAGGAAATGTTTAAGGAAGCGGAAGAGCTGTTAAGTAAGTGAGTTTGCTTTATACAGGAGAACGGTAAAATGAATAAAGCTCTTTTGGTTATCGATGTTCAGAGGGTTTTTATAGGGGAAGGACATCATAAGCTTTTTGATTACAGAGAAGACCTTTTATCCGACATTAACGGCATAATTGAAGATAATAAGGATAATACGGTGATTTACATCTATAATTATATGAAGCGCAATTTTATCAATAAACTTGCTCCCTTTCATATGTACGAGAATACATTTGAGTCCGAACCCGCCGAGGCTTTAAATATCATTTCGGATTATAAATTTGTAAAATATGAGGGAAATGCCTTTTCCAATCCCGACTTGGATAAATTGCTGAAGGAAAAGGGAATAGATACTGTAGAGGTAATAGGACTTGACGGCGGCGCCTGCGTTCCCATGACGGCGTTGGGTGCGGCCGAAAAGGGGTATAAGGTCATTGTAAACAGCAAAGGCACGGATACTTTTAAGCTGAGAGCAAACCGAAAAAGGAAATTGGAAAAAAAGCTGAAGGAGCTTGGCGCAGAATTTAAGTAAAGGAAGGGTAAAATTATGGCAGCAGCATTAATAACAGGTTCGGCAAGGGGAATAGGAGCGGCAATCGCATTAAGGCTGGCAAAGGACGGCTTCGACGTCGCATTAAACGATATAAGCGAAAAGTCCTTTGAAAACAACGATATTATGGAGCAGATAAAAGCGCAGGGCGTAAAATGCGAAAAATTTATCGCCGACGTGTCAAAATCCGATCAGGTCGAAGCTATGGTAAAGGCGGTAAAGGAGCTTTTCGGCTCTATCGACGTGCTTGTGAACAATGCGGGAATAACCCGCGACGGACTTCTTGCAAGAATGAGCGAGGAAAATTACGATCTGGTTATTGCCGTAAATCAGAAAAGCGTGTATAATATGATGAGATATGTTGCGCCTATTATGATGAAGCAGAGAAGCGGCAGAATAATAAATATGTCCTCGGTGGCGGGACTTCACGGCAATGCGGGACAGTTTAACTACAGCGCTTCAAAGGCGGCTATAATCGGTATGACCAAGTCTGCTGCAAAGGAGCTGGGAAGCAGAGGGATAAACGTAAACGCCATCGCTCCGGGATTTATCAGTACGCCTATGACGGATCAGCTTTCCGAGGAGCAGAAAAAAGCGATTTTGGAGCTTATCGCCATGAAGCGCTACGGCAATGTGGAGGAAATAGCTGGAGTGGCTTCTTTCCTTGCGGGCAAGGATTCCTCCTATGTAACGGGACAGGTTATTGAAATCAGCGGAGGGCTTTCCATGTAACGAGGTGAGCGTTTAAAGCTTTCGCCGATTTTTGATTATTAGTATAAATATTATGTGTAGATTTGTATTTGGAGAATTTGCCTGATTGCTCCAAACAAAACAGAAAGGATACTTATGAGAAGAGCGGTTATAACGGGAATGGGAGTTGTAAGCCCTATCGGAAATACCCTTGATGAATTTTGGAAGAATATAGAGGAGGGAAACCACGGTTTTTCACTGGGTCAGTGGTTTCCCGAACAAAGCGAGGAGCTTAGCGTTTTTGCCGATGTAAAGGATTTTGACCCCTCCGAATATATTGACAAAAAGGAAAGACGCAGAACGGATTTAATGGCGCAGTATGCCGTATATGCGTCGAAAAAGGCTTTGGAGGACTCCGGCTCTTCTTTTGAGGATATTGACCCCTACAGAAGAGGCGTTATTATCGGAAGCGGAATCGGCGGACTTCACACCAGCGACGAGCAGATACAGACTTACCACACAAAAGGCAATCAGAGAGTAAGCGTTTTCACCATTCCCATGATGATAGGCAATATGGCGGCAGGTACCGTGGCTATTAAAACAGGCTTTAAGGGCGTAAATTACTGCCCTGTTTCCGCCTGCTCCAGCGGCGCTCATGCGGTGGGCGAGGCTTTCAGAGCCGTTAAGTACGGAAATGCGGACGTTGTGCTTGCCGGCGGCTCGGAGGCCTGCCGTTTGGGCTTTGCTTTTGCGGGCTTTAACAATATGCATGCCATAACCAAAAGCACCGATGTAAACAGGGCGTCAATACCCTTTGACAAAGAAAGAAGCGGCTTTGTTTTAGGCGACGGCGCAGGAATTTTGGTAATAGAGGAGTACGAACACGCAAAGGCAAGAGGAGCAAGGATCTATGCGGAAATAGCGGGCTATGGCGCAACCTGCGACGCATATCACGAAACCTCTCCCGATCCCTGCGGAGAGGGAGGCGCAAAGGCTATGGAGTTTGCGGTTAAGGAAGCGGGCGTACCTATTGAAACAATAAATTATATAAACGCTCACGGCACGTCTACGGTCATAAACGACAGAACCGAAACACAGGCGGTAAAAACCGCATTCGGTCGGCATGCACGCAAGCTGGTTATAAACAGCACGAAATCTCTTACGGGACACCTTTTGGGCGCAGCGGGAGGAGTCGAGTCCATTGCTGTGGCTTTGCAAATGCGGCACGGTCTTGTTCATGCCACAAAGGGACTTGAAATTGACGATCCCGACTGCGATCTTGACAATTGCAAGGGTGAAAACCGCAAGATGGTTATAACAGGAGCTTTAAGCAATTCTCTGGGCTTTGGCGGGCATAATGTGAGCCTTTGCTTTTTGCCTGCGGACAGATAAGATATCCCGTTATGAACTTTGCTGAAAGGAACAACAATTTATGAACAAAAAAGAACTTCTTGAAACGGTGGAAGCGTTAAGTCAGCAGATCAACAATGCCCGGCTGGACGAGATCGAGGTGGAAACCGACGAATTTCGCATTAAGCTTTCCAAAAGACCGCCCATGCCCCCTGCGGTTCCCATGGCAGCCCCTGCGTTTTTGCCTGCCTCGGGCGGAGCAGACGCCGCTTATGACGAAAATGAGACAAATAGCGCGACGGCAGCCCCTTCGGACGGCACGCCCAAGGGAAAGATAATCAAATCCCCCATTATAGGCACATTTTATGCGGCGGCCGCTCCCGGAAAGCCCGCTTTTGTTTCGGTGGGCTCAAAGATTAAAAAAGGCAGCGTAGTCTGCATAGTGGAGAGCATGAAGCTTATGAACGAGATCACCAGCGAATTTGACGGCACTGTGGCGGAAATTTACGTTAATGACGCACAGTCGGTTGAATACGACCAGCCGCTGTTCAGGCTGGAGTGACCCTCAGGCGTCGGAATCGGAGCATCGCTCGCTTAAGGGAGGCGAAAAATCGTCACGGCTTTTCTAAAGGCGGGTACATTTTCAGCACAGCTGACTTGACAGCACGAGTTTTGAAAATCTTTTAAAACCGCTAAGCTTCGTGAGAGAACAATAAGCCGGCGCAAGCTTTCCAAGAGAATAACAAACCGTCATAAAGTTTTCCAAAAGTGCAAGAAGTCTGTTTTTTTACAATCACGAGTTTTTTCGGATAAATAACACGGCAGACCGATACATAGGTGTGAGGCCGTTTCGGAAAGGATAAAGCTATGTCTTTAATGAGCAGGGAAGAAATAAAAGAGATAATTCCGCACAGAGATCCGTTTTTGCTGATAGATACCATTGAGGAGATGGAAGCGGGCAAGCGGGTTGTGGCAACAAAATATATGAAGCCCGACGAATTTTGGTTTAAGGGACATTTCCCCGATTACCCCGTTGTTCCCGGCGTGCTTATGCTTGAAATGATGGCTCAGGCGGGGGCGGTGGCAATGCTTGCAATGCCCGAAAACAAGGGAAAGTTAGGATTTTTCGGCGGAGTTAAGGAGGCTAAATTCCGCCGTCAGGTAAAGCCCGGGGACACGCTTAGAATAGAGGTCGAAATAATTAAGGTAAAGGGACCTGTGGGAATCGGAAAAGGAATTTGCACCGTTGACGGCGAAAAAGCCGTTTCGGGAGAAATCAGCTTTGCCATAAAGTGATTTTTAGGCGGCTCTTTAACCGCTGTCCGAATGCAATTTTCCTATGCGGAAATAAATCGGCGGTTAAAACCGTATATGGGAGAGGATATTTTATGAAAAGAATATCGGTCAGGCTTACATCCTGTTTTTGCTGCCTTGCCTTATTGCTTGCGGGGTGCGCCTTCGATAACGGCGGCGCAGGCGGCGAGGGGTACGGCATAAGCGAAAAGACTTCGGCAGGCATAAGCGAAAATACCGCACCGAAAAGCGAAGGGCTGCCGCAGGTCAATACTCCGTCGGGAAATACGGAGGAGACCGAAAAGGAAAAAACGGGAGATTCCGAAGATTCTCCCCTCCCCTTGAATATAACGGTTAACGGCCGTTCGTTTATGCCCGACAACGGCGCTCCCGGAATCGGTTACGCTTCGGTAAACGGAGTAATCGGCGTTATGTTCGCCGGAGCGGACGGAAGCGATGCGGCCGTACTTACGGTCACCATGTCGGATCAGTTGGCATATAACGGCTCTTCTGTTCCGCAGTCGGATTTTGGGCAGAACGCCGTTGTGGAGATACTTATGGTTAATGGGGACACGCAGGCTATGTCAGCGGGCACAACCCTTTACTCCGCTTCGGAAAGCTATATAGAAAACGCCGTTTTTGAGGTAAAGGAGTATTCATCCGATTCCGGCCGTCTTCAAATAACCTTAGCGGGAAAACTTTGCTGCGATGGCGAAAGCTACAGCTTTAACGCCTCGGGAACGGCCGGCTACTCTGCCGAGCTGGAGCAGCAGCTTACAGGCGGCTCTCAGGGGGACGGCAATTCCGATCCCGACAGCTGCGCTCTCTGCAAGGGAAGCGGCGTGTGTTATTACTGCAACGGCAGAGGAATAAAATATACCATTCAGGGGCAGATGACCTGCGTTTCCTGCAACGGAGACGGTCTGTGCAAGTGGTGTCACGGCAGGGGAACGCTTTAGCCGAAGTCGTGGGTGGTTTTTGCCGATTTATTTAATGAGGGGCAGTGTCCCGAATTTATGAAAAGTCCGAGGCGTAAGTCCTTCAGGGCTTCAGCGGGAGACCGGGTATCCCGCCGAAAGACTGAACGGAGCCCGCTAATGGAGTTTTTGCCTTTTGCATATGGGGCAGGCGGGGGAAATCCGGATTTTGATTATCAAATAACACAATCGAGGTATGCCGATGTTCAGTAAAATACTTATTGCCAACCGAGGGGAAATTGCCCTCAGAATAATAAGAGCGTGCAGAGAAATGGGGATAAAGACCGTTGCGGTTTACTCCACCGCCGACAAAAACGCCATGCATGCGCAGATAGCGGACGAAGCCGTTTGTATCGGCTCGGCCGCCACCAAGGACAGCTATATTAACACCAAAGCCATTATTGCCGCCTGCGAGGTGACAGGGTCAAAGGCTATTCACCCCGGCTTTGGGTTTTTGTCGGAAAACAGCGGATTTGTGCGTCTTTGCGACAAATGCGGGATAAAGTGGATAGGTCCGACGGCGGCGGCTATTGACGCCATGGGTGACAAGGCCAATGCCAAGCGCACCATGAAGGAGGCGGGAGTTCCCGTCGTTCCCGGCTCTGATGGCATTATTACAAGCATGGAGCAGGCGAGAAAAATTGCTTCCGAAATAGGATATCCTGTTATGGTAAAGGCTTCCGCAGGCGGCGGCGGCAGAGGAATACGCAATATCGAGGACGAAAGCGAGCTGGAGGAAAAGATACTTGAAGCCAAGCAGGAGGCAAGACAGTTTTTCGGCAACGACGACGTATATCTTGAAAAGCTTATAATAAATCCCAAGCATATTGAAATACAGCTTCTTGCGGACGAGCACGGAAACGTGGTGTACTTAGGAGAGCGGGACTGCTCCTGCCAAAGGAGAAACCAGAAGCTGCTGGAGGAAAGCCCCGCCGTTATTATGACAGACGAGCTGCGCAAAAAAATGGGCGAGGCGGCAGTTAAGGCGGCAAGGGCGTGCGGCTATACTAATGCGGGTACGGTTGAATTTCTTGTGGATAAGGACAGAAATTTCTATTTTATGGAAATGAACACCCGCATTCAGGTAGAGCACCCGGTTACCGAAATGGTAACGGGAATCGATCTTATAAAAGAGCAGATAAAGATCGCTGCGGGGGAGGAGCTGGGCTTTACACAGGATGAGGTTCACCTTGACGGACATGCCATAGAGTGCAGGGTAAACGCAGAGGACCCCTCGAAGGGCTTCCGCCCATGTCCGGGAAGGATAAAGTCAATTCATATGCCCGGCGGTTTTGGGGTGCGTGTGGATACGGCGGTTTATCAGGGCTACGAGATTCCGCCGTACTATGACAGCATGATAGCCAAGGTAATAGTTAAGGGCAGGGACAGAAACGAGGCTATTCAGAAGATGAAGGTGGCTTTGTCGGAATTTCTTATAGAGGGGATTATCACCAATGTGGATTTTCAGCTTAATTTGCTGAGAGATCCGGATTTTGAAAAGGGTGATTTTGATATCGGCTTTCTTAACAGGAAGGATTTGACCGGCAGAAGCTGAGAAAAACCGAAAAAATATGTTTAATAAGGTGGGATCTAATTGCTTGAGGATCTTTTTAAAGTAGTAAGAGCCAGATTTAACGATGAAAATGCGGCGGAGAAAACGGATAAGACAGGCGAGGACGTGAATATTCCCCACGATCTGCTTTTCAAATGCCCCCGCTGCGGCACCGTGGCATATATGGAGGATTTCGAGAAAAACCGTAAGGTATGCGCCTTTTGCAACTATCACGCAAGGCTTACATGGCAGGAAAGGCTGCAGCTTACCGCCGACTCGGATACCTTTAAGGAATTTGATGCGAATATGACCAGCAAAAATCCCATTGATTTTCCCGATTATGAAAAGAAGATCAAGGAGATGCAGCAGAAGTGCGGCACAAGGGAAGCGGTGGTAACGGGAGAATGCGAGATACACGGCTATAAATGCGTAATAGGCATAATGGACAGCAATTTCCTTATGGCAAGCATGGGCAGCGTCGTAGGTGAAAAAATCACCCGTGCCTTTGAATATGGCACAAAAAATAAGCTTCCCGTTATAATTTTTACTGCCAGCGGCGGTGCGAGAATGCAGGAGGGAACCGTTTCCCTGATGCAGATGGCGAAAACCAGCGGCGCCATTGCACGGCACAATCAGGCAGGGCAGCTTTATATCACCGTTGTGACCGATCCCACTACAGGAGGAATAAACGCCTCCTTTGCAAGTCTCGGGGATATTATCATTGCCGAGCCTAAGGTGCTTGTGGGCTTTGCAGGCAGAAGGGTAATTCAGGATACCATAAAGCAGCAGCTGCCCGACGACTTTCAAACCGCCGAATTTATGCTTGAAAACGGCTTTGCGGATATGATAGTTGAAAGAACCATGATGAGGAGAACATTGGCAAGAATTATGAAGCTGCATAATTATGAAAGAAGCAGGGATTAAGACTGCTTCAGAAATACGGCGCAGATTTTGTTCCTGTTTATTACATCGCTTTATTACAATCAAAGTCCGTATTTTCCCCGCCTTTCGCCTTAAGAAAAAGGCAAAAATCCATTAGGCGGCGGATTCCGTTCGGTCTTTCAGCGGGAATCCGGTCTCCCGCTGAAAGCCTGAGGAGCTTGCGTCCCGGTTTTTTCATAAATTCGGGTGCTGTCCCTCATTGAACTGCAATACATAAACGAAAGGAAGCCTTCAAGATATGAACAAGCTTACCGCTACCGAAAGGCTGGCTCTGATACGGAACAAGAACCGCCCTACGGTAAACGACTATATTCCCGTTATTTTCAACAATTTTCTTGAGCTTCACGGCGACCGATGCTACGGAGACGACCACGCTCTGATGGGCGGGATTGCCACCCTCAACAGCGTGCCCGTTACCGTGCTGGCTCAGGTGAAGGGCAGAAATATCGAGGAAAACAAGCGCACAAATTTTGCCATGCCCCACCCGGAGGGTTACCGCAAGGCACTTAGGCTTGCCAAGGAGGCGGAAAAATTTCACCGTCCCGTTATCTGCTTCGTGGATACCCCCGGAGCATTTTGCGGAATAGAGGCGGAAAAAAGAGGGCAGGGCGAAGCCATTGCAAGAAATCTGATGGAATTTATGACCCTGCGTACTCCCGTAATCACAGTTATTTTAGGCGAGGGGGGAAGCGGCGGCGCATTGGCTCTGGCGGTGGGAGACGAGCTTGCAATGTTGGAGAACGCACTTTATTCGGTTATCTCTCCCAGAGGCTTTGCTTCGATTTTATGGAAGGATCCCGGCAGGGAAAAGGAAGCCTGCGAGCTTATGAAGATAACTGCGGAGGATCTTATGGATTTCGGAATCTGCAACAGGATAATATCCGAAGCGGTGGGAGGAGCGCAAAACGATATGACCCTTACTGCGTCAAATATCGGCGAATATTTATCCGAAGCGGTTTCAAGATTTTCCAAAACGGATATTGACATACTGCTTGAAAATAGGTATAATAGGTTCAGGAAAATCGGAATGTTTGAAGAATAGGTTAAAATGTTGATTCTGAATATGAACTTTCGTTTTCATTTCCGAAAATTCGGATCGGGTAATGCTTTTTGCCGTCGGCTTTTCGGATTATAAAATTCGGGGCGCAGCTCCGTCATAAAACAAGAATTTTGGAGGAAATTTTATTATGGTATTTGAAAAGGTTAAATCCATTATTATGGATCAGCTTGACGTTGAAGAGGACAAGGTAACCCTTGACGCTGTAATTCAGGACGATTTGGGGGCAGACAGCCTTGATATCGTCGACCTGGTTATGAGCTTCGAGGAGGAATTTGATATTGAAATTCCCGACGATCAGGTTGAAAACATCAAAACCGTAGGCGACATCGTCAAATATATCGAAGAGCATGTTGACTGATTTTCTTTCAGATAATTTTTAAAATTTAAACGGCACTGCGCAGATTCTGTGTGTGCCGTTTTGATTTTTGCCGGAGAATGCCCGAAATTGGGATTATATGGAAATTTACGTGCGGTGCAGCCTTAAATGAATATGTAAACTGCACATAAAAATGACCCTAAATTTGGTTTCAGATATGTAGAAGATGGCGAAAAAGGCTTGATTTATATTCTTTAATGTGCTAAAATATAATAAAGGTATCTCTAATACCGATTTGTGATTAAACAATAGACAGGTATGTGTTTGATGCCCTGCGGCGGCACTAAACACAGAACCGAATTGAATAATCAAAATTCAGATGTCACCCGCCCTGCGCCGCAAGCAAAAGGCATAGCCTTA
>DNUB01000135.1:18312-18502 GCA_003508605.1 Oscillospiraceae bacterium
CCGCAAGCAAAAGGCATAGCCTTAATAGGCGGCGGGGCGTCGGTACGGCTTCTCAAAAGCCTTGACCGGCGTTATCGGTTGAACTTCCGAAAGGAGAGCACAGAGGATTAGGAGCATTTTTATGCGGGACATATAAGGACTGCAATTATTCAATGAGGGGCGACGCCCCGAATTTATGAAAAATCCGGGG
>DNUB01000327.1:0-2177 GCA_003508605.1 Oscillospiraceae bacterium
CAAAAATCGGGCAGAGCAAAGCTCTGCCTCGATTTTAAGGCTATTATCTCGATTTATGAAAAAAACCTGACAGTTTTTTCTAAGAACTTTTTCCTTCCGAAAAATTTTATTTTAGGCTTATTAGACAGTCCGAACCCTCTTTAAGGCTTAGTCAGCAGAAAAAATCCAAGCCCATCTCTTTTGGAGCAAAGGGGTCTGCCTTGACAAGGAAAATAACCGCCCGATACAAAAATCTGCGTTTTCCGATTTTACAAGCAAGTCCCGATTACCTGTCTAAACCTTCCAGCTTCCCGAAACGCCCACAGCCTTGCCGTTAAGCAAATAAGCCTCGTCATCGGGGAAAGAGCCGTCCCGAACAACAACGGGATCTGCACCGTCGTAACCCCTTACGTCCTGATCCTTGCTGTAAATTGAGGCGTCGCAGGCGTTGGCGGTTATTCTTGCGGCAAAATAAGAGCCGTCGTCCAATGCGCTTTGCAAAGCGTTTATAACGGAGGTTTTCAGCTTTGCATAATCCCCCTCGTCCGATTTGTCGTCGCCGTGCTCGTCATAAATGCTTACGTCGAGAGTCCCGCCCGACTTATGACCCGTGACCCTGGCTACTTTTACAAAAGAGCCCAGCTTAGTGGCGTCCGCCAGCGAGGTGAAGGTACTGTTGGCTACGGTCTTTGCGTTGTCCTGCAATGCACTGTATGCAGCCTGGGCGGAAAATCTGCCTACCAAAGGAATGACTACTGCGGTCAGAATTGCGATAATGGCAATAACAACGATCAGCTCCACCAGTGTAAAGCCCTTTTTATGCCGAAGTCTTTCAAGCCTGCATAGCATTTTAATCTCCTCCCGAATCAGAAAAATGAAATTTAACAAAGCTCTTGGTATTTTCAGTATATCACAAAACTTTCACATTGTCAAATATTATCTTAAAAGTGAAACGAAATAATGCCCCGAACAAGTCGGGGCATTATTTTGTTATTCAATCAACTATAACCGCAAGCTAATTTAAAAATCAGACGGTAGTAGCAGCAGGAGCAGCACTGGGCTTCCAATTGCCGGCAAGACCAACTGCCTTGCTATTCCACATATAAGCTTCATCATCAGGGAAAGACGTATCCTGTGTTGCACCGGTTCCGGTATATCCTGTTACGTCCTGATTCTTGCTGTATATAGCAGCACTGCATGTATTGGATGTAACTGCTGCCGCAAAATACGCACCGTCATCCACAGCACTTTCTAATGCGTTTTTAACTGATGTTACAAGCTTAGCATAATCAGTGTCACTTGTCTTATCAGTACCTGCACCGTCAAAAACTTTAATAGTCAATGTGCCGCCTGCTTTATTACCTGTTATTTTAGAAACGGACAAAACCGTACCCAGCTTGGTAACATCAGCCAAGGAAGTTGCAATACTGTTAGAAACAGTCTTAGCTCCGTCCTGCAGGGTGCTGTATGTAGCCTGAGCGGAATATCTTCCTACCAAAGGTACGATAACAGCGGTCAGGATTGCGATGATAGCGATAACTACGATCAACTCAACCAGTGTGAAGCCCTTTTTATTTTGGAGCTTTCTAAGTTTGTTTAACATTTCAATTTCCTCCTAAAAATTTAAAAATGAATTTCACGGATCGGTTGAGCAAATAAAAATACCGATTTCCGCATTAAATAAAGAACGGGGAAATAAGCTTGGTGCGGTGCGAAGTCCCGTAGAAAGTTTTCTGTTCCCGCCCCTTTATTGTAATTTGATTATAGCAGATTATAACGAAAATGTCAACAATAAATTTAAAAATTGTACCATTTGCACAAAAACAAAGTTACATTATCGTTTTAATATATTTACCTAAATTACTTAAATTATGAAACCTGCCAACCGAGAGCTATCCTTTTAAGGCTCTTTGACCTATATCCCTGCGGTAATGCGCCTTTTCGAAGGATATTTCCCTTACTGCGCCATAGGCTTTGTCAAGCGCACCCTGCAGGGTTTTATCGACGGCGGTTACTCCTAAAACCCTGCCCCCTGCCGTAAGGTATTTTACCTCCTTATTAAGATAACTGTCCTCGATTTTCGTTCCTGCGTGATAAACATAAACACCCTCATACTGTCCCTTTGCGTCCAAGCCCATTATCTCCTTGCCTGTTTCATACTTTTCGGGATACCCGCCGCTTGCCATAACAACACAGGC
>DNUB01000327.1:2484-4161 GCA_003508605.1 Oscillospiraceae bacterium
GCCGCTTGCCATAACAACACAGGCGCAGGCTTTGTCACTCCACTTAACGTCAAGCCCGTCAAGCCTTTCCTCCCAAACCGCTTCCATAATGTCAACCAAATCGGTTTCCAGCAAGGGTAATATTACCTGCGTTTCGGGATCGCCGAAACGGCAGTTGTACTCTATCACCTTAGCCCCCTTAGGGGTGAGCATTAAGCCGAAGTACAAACAGCCTTTAAAGGGTCTGCCCTCCTTTTCCATGGCTCTTATTGTGGGAAGGAAGATTTTTTCCATGCATTCTCTTTGCTTTTCCTCGGTGTACAGCGGATTGGGCGCAATCGTGCCCATACCGCCCGTGTTAAGCCCCTTGTCTCCGTCGTAAGCTCTCTTGTGATCCATGGAGCTTACCATGGGCTTTACGGTTTTTCCGTCCGTAAAGGCAAGAACCGTTACCTCGGGACCTGTCAGGTATTCCTCGATAACTATTTCACTGCCGCTTTTGCCGAATTTTCCGTCTAAAAGCATTGACTTTACCGCATTTAACGCCTGCTCCTCATTTTCAGCGATAATTACGCCTTTTCCCAAAGCCAAGCCGTCGCATTTTATTACTGCGGGATAGCTGTTTTTCTCCCTTATATAGGCAATTGCCTTATCCGGATCGGTAAAGGTCTCGTATTCGGCGGTGGGTATGCCGTATTTTTTCATAAGTCCTTTGGAGAACACCTTGCTGCCCTCTAATATTGCCGCATTGGCTTTAGGTCCGAAGGTCTTGAAGCCCGCCTCGTTCAGCCTGTCCACCATACCCATTACCAAGGGATCGTCGGGAGCCACAAAAACATAGTCGGGTTTAAGCCTTTCCGCCAGCTTTACCACCCCGTCTATATCGGCAGCCTTTACATCGGGAAAGCATTCCGCTATTGCCGAAATGCCGCCGTTTCCGGGAGCGGCGTAAAGCTTATCCACTCTTTCCGATTTTCTCAGAGCGGCTATTATGGCGTGTTCTCTGCCGCCGCCGCCTACTGTCAGTATATTCATAATAATGACCTCGTTTTTATTTATTTTTCTGCAAAAACTGTCCCAGCTTTTTGTCCTCCGTGCGGATATGAGAAACCAAAATGCCTATCTGATGATTTAAGGCGGTAAGATCGCCCACCGATATATTCTGCGGATTAAGCTTTGCCGCCATTCCCTCCAAATCCTGCCTGTACTTGTCGTGGAAGGCTTTGTGCGACGTGTAATTGGGATAGCTGCTTTTCTGCTGCAATCTTTCTTCGTTTGCAAAATGGTTTTTTACGTAGTTTGTTAAAAAGAACAGGGTTTTTTGAACCGAATCTCTGCCCTCTCCCTTGTCGCAAGCGTCTAAAAGATCGTTTACCGCCTTCAGAAGCTGACGGTGTTCGTCGTCTATAAAGATGTTGCCTGTTTCCAGATCCTTTGTTAATTCGTATCTCATTTTTTTGCTTCCTCCTTCGGGGCAATTCCGCACAATGATGTCTGACAGCTTTGTGCGTCCACTGCCCTTTCGTTTTTAAATCAGTGGTGGAAAAGCCTTATTCCCGTAAATGCCATAACCATACCGTATTTGTTGCAGGTCTCGATTACATGGTCGTCTCGGATAGAGCCGCCCGGCTCGGCAACGTACCTTACGCCGCTTCTGTGTGCTCTTTCGATGTTGTCGCCGAAGGGGAAGAAGGCGTC
>DNUB01000327.1:4462-4598 GCA_003508605.1 Oscillospiraceae bacterium
GGGGAAGAAGGCGTCGGAGCCGAGAGAAACGCCGGTAAGCTTATCAAGCCACGCACGCTTTTCCTCCTTGGTGAATATCTCGGGCTTTACCTTAAAAATATTCTGCCATGCGCCGTCGGCAAGCACGTCCATATAA
>DNUB01000328.1:0-3955 GCA_003508605.1 Oscillospiraceae bacterium
TATAAAATGAATAAAAAGATTTCTTTTAGAAAGGATCATTTAAAAATGAAAATTTTAGTTATCAATGCAGGAAGCTCCTCATTAAAGTACCAGCTCATCGATATGGATGATGAGAGCGTTATCGCCAAGGGTAACTGTGAAAGGATCGGAATTGACGGTCATATCACCCACAAAACCTTTGATGGAAAGCAGGTAAGCGAGGATTGCGATTTTCCCACTCATACCGAAGCCTTTGAAAGAGTTGTTAAGGCTCTTATAGAGGGAGAAGCGGCAGTTATAAGCGGAATGGACGAAATCGCCGCAGTAGGTCACAGAATAGTACAGGGCGCAGAAGTTTTCAACAAAACCACTCTTGTTACCGACGAAGTAATAGATAAGATTGACGGGCTTTCGGAATTGGCTCCCGTACATAATCATCCCCATGCCTTGGCACTAAGAGCCTGCAAAAAGGTAATTCCCGAAAATGTTCCTCAGGCAGTGGTATTCGATACCGCTTTTCACCAAACAATGCCGGAAAAAGCATTTATGTTCGGTCTGCCTTATGAATGCTATGAAAAATTTCATGTAAGGAAGTACGGTTTTCACGGTACTTCTCACCGTTTTGTATCAGGTGCGTTGGCAGAGGCCATGGGCAAGGATATTAAGGATCTGAAGATCGTCTCCTGCCATCTCGGAAACGGTTCCTCCGTTACCGCCATCGACGGAGGAAAATCCGTTGATACTTCTATGGGATTTACTCCTCTTGACGGCGTTCTGATGGGAACAAGAAGCGGCAGCGTAGATCCCTCGGCCGTAACCTTTGTTCAGCAAAAATTAGGTATTGATGCTCACCAGATGAGCGAGTATTTAAACAAGCAGTCGGGCTTTTTAGGCGTTACGGGAATTTCCAGCGACAACCGCGATATCGAAAATGCCGCCAATTCGGGAAACAGCCGTGCCGTTCTTGCCGAGGATATGCTTTCTTACGAGATCAAAAAGTATATCGGATCATATGCGGCAGTAATGAACGGACTTGACGCAGTTATCTTTACAGGCGGTCTTGGCGAAAATTCGGCTTTTGTTCGTGAAAGCGTATGCAAGGATATGGAATACTTAGGAATAAAACTTAACGAGGAGTTAAATTCCAAGGTGAGAGGAAAGCTTGTCAGAATTTCCACCGATGACAGCAAGGTCGAGGTATGGATTGTTCCTACAAACGAGGAGCTTTTGATTGCAAGAGATACCAAGGAGCTCTGCGGTCTTTAATATCCGATCCGAATGAAAAAACAATAAAGCAGGCGGCAAAAATGCCTGCTTTTTGTTTATTTAAAATTGAAAAAGGATAGGGTATGGTTTTCTGCTTATAAACTAATTTTTCGAGCCAGCTCCAGGGAGTCCAATTCATTGGAAATATCCCTTTTTAATACGTGAGAGCCGCTTTTTCTTTTGTTTTCCTCTCTTTCTCTCGCCTCAACGGTTTCGCAGTATGTCTTATATCTTTTAATATATTTTTCCGCAGGAGACTTGAGCATAGCATAGGATTGACTGTCACTGTTCAGGATTTCCTTGAAAAGGGCATCAATTCTTTTATCCATAATATTTTGAAGGCGGGAAACAACATACTGATGCACTGCCGTAAGCTCTTCGTTTTTAAGTAAAGATGATATAAAATTTATAAATCTGTTAAAGTCCTTGTATTGAAGGTAGTTAAGGGCAATTGTAATACTTGAATAATAATTTTTATTTATAATATATTTGTTGTTAATCATAGTTTCGCCCAGCAAAAGTGCATTTAATTCTTCATCGGATAAATGACCCACCAAGGCTGCCGATTGAAGCATTTCGTAATCGGGATACCTTTCGCATTTTTCCAGAACATTCACAGGCATAGAGCGTTTGCTTTTTGCATGTGAAGGTTTTTCACAGTTATGAGCCACAATATCCGTGTATTTTCCCGCCACTCCCTTTCTTGTGATAAAAAATCTTTCCAAAAGGGAATTTGGAACCTTGCTGAAAGGAATTTTTACACCGCAGGAATATAAGCAAGGCTCTGTAATGCCGGCAGCGTCAATTTGCTCTGCTGCCGACGCTTCGCCGTTTTGTTGATTTTCATCGGCATTGGGCTCTTCCGCAGAATCCTCTTTAAGCGAAGCGGCAGCTTGATAGCTTTTCATTTCTTCCTCGGTGCAGATATACCTGATAGGCTCTATTACAAGACATTTAATTTTTTTGTCCAGCATAAGAGCGGCAGTAACGTCGTAATGATTAGACAATAAAGCGCAGAACATTCCCGATAAATGAAAACAAATTCCGTAAGCACAGTCATCTCTTTTTACTTTTTCCGAGGAAATTTTTAATGCTTTATCGGTAAACGAACCAAAATTATCTGTCGGAACAAGAAAAGAGGGAATAATAGATCGTTCTTTTTTGCACACCGTATTAAATGTGCTTGAACCGCCCAGCTCATGACCTACCATATAGCTCGACCAAAAATAATTTCCTTCTCCGTCGGTGGGAATCATTTTTGTCTCATATATAACGTATAGCCCTGATTTAACATATTCCAATAAAGGCTGAAGGGCGGTAACGACATTTTTATTATTGTAAAAATAATCCTCCACGGCAGCAGCCGATCTTCTTGGAAAATCGCCGCATCTGTCCATAGTGGAAACCTGTGAAATAATCTTATTGGAGTACGGGTCGTTTATGCTTCTTTGCACAATATTAAGCAGAGCCTCGTTGCCGATAAAAAAGGTTTCCCTTATGCCCTTATCCTTTTGCATGGTAGTATCGCATAAGCCAAAGCTGTTTGGGCTGTTGGATACTCCCACAATCGTATATTCCTTGTTATTTATCAATACGGATTCAGAAGAAACAGAAGCTTTCATTTATTGATCCTACCTTTGTCTTACTCTTGATGCAATCAGTCCGAATATGTCAGATTGCTGATTTTTTGGTATAAAGCTTTTAGGCAGCCAGAATACTGATTTATTATCTCTAAGCACAACAAGCCCGGCATGTGTTTCTATAAAGAAATTTGCTTCACCCCAAGGAATAAGATCCTTGCCGGTATAAACGCTGCTTTCCACAGCCGCAAATCCTTCGGCGGATACGACAACTGTTATTTCCTTTGATGTAGCAGGATCGTACTTTTTGGTTGAATTAAACTTATGCCTTGCAATAATTCCCACAACCAAATATACAACGATAGATATCATTATTCCTAAAAAAATGGATAAGGGCAAGTAATAAAGCCAATTTTCCTTAAAATCCCCCAAAGCTGCGGAAATTATGAAAAACAAAGCAACAATAAGCAATATCGTCAATAAAAACATATACCTGCCAAATCTTGCGATAACCAAAGCGATATTACAGGAATTGATTACCTTTTCATCATAGTAGCCCTTCATTATATAGGCATTGTCGGGAGTAATGTTCTTATAGAGATACTTTAACGGGAGGATGCGCTTATTGAATTTATAGCGTATTTCGGGATAGACAGCTATCTGACCTTCAATGATGGTGCGGACAGCCAAAAACTTATCATCGGATCCAAAGGCTCCCATCTCTATGCTGTAGGTATTGCCTTTTGCGGAAATAGTCAGCATGGTTAAGGTCTCGGTAACGGAAGATATCTGACTCCATTCATAGATTTCGGGGGGAGCGGTTTCTCCGTGCATTACAACAAAATAATCTCCGAATATATAGGTTATTCCTGTCAGCGGGGAAAAAACCTTTCGTCCCCTTACACTTTCAAAAGCCATATGCGACTCCTTATTCTATAATAGTAAAATTAAACGAGGTATGGATTGTTCAAAAGCATATTTAGTATTATAACACAGAAGTTAGAAAAAGTGAATATGCAAATAGTTAATTTTGACAAAATTATTAAAAAAATAATTCAATACCTTGAAAAAATCAGACATATGGATTATAATATATTAAAAAGCCGAATGTCCCCCGCCTTTTGCGGCAA
>DNUB01000328.1:4212-6187 GCA_003508605.1 Oscillospiraceae bacterium
CTTGCCGCCAAAAACAAAAATCGGACAAAGTATTGCTCCGCCTCGATTTTAAGGCTATTATCTCAATTTAGGGCAAACCTCCGGGGGGCTTACGCCTCGGATTTTTCATAAATTCGGGGCGCTGCCCCTCATTGAATATCGTAAATGCAAATTATAAAGAAGGGGAATTAAAATGGCAGATAAAAAAATGGTTGAAGCAATAACCTCAAGAGATGTGGATTTTGCTCAATGGTATACCGATATTGTCAAAAAGGCGGATCTGATCGATTATTCCAGCGTAAAAGGATGTATGATCATAAGACCGTACGGATATGCAATTTGGGAAAATATGCAGAATATCCTTGATAAGATGTTTAAGGAAACGGGACATGAAAATGTTTATATGCCTATGTTCATACCGGAAAGCTTGCTGAACAAAGAAAAAGACCATGTTCAGGGATTTGCGCCTGAGGTGGCGTGGGTAACCTATGGAGGAAACGAAAAGCTTCAGGAGCGTTTGTGTGTTCGTCCCACCTCCGAAACTCTTTTCTGCGAGCATTATGCCAATATTGTACACTCTCACCGAGATTTGCCCAAGCTGTACAATCAGTGGTGCTCTGTTGTTCGCTGGGAGAAAACAACCCGCCCCTTCCTCAGATCGAGGGAATTTCTTTGGCAGGAAGGACATACTGTTCATGCAACCGCCGAGGAAGCAATCGAAGAGACAGAAAGAATGCTGAATATTTATGCGGATTTTTGTGAAAAAACATTAAATATGCCTGTTATCAAGGGCAGAAAAACCGAAAGCGACAAATTTGCGGGAGCGGAAGCGACCTATGCAATAGAAGCCCTTATGCATGACGGAAAAGCACTTCAGGCAGGTACATCTCATTATTTCGGCGACGGATTTGCCAAAGCGTTTAATATAACCTATACCAGCAAGGAAAACAAGCTTGAATATGTATATGAAACCTCTTGGGGAGTTACCACAAGACTTATCGGCGCAATCATAATGTCACATGGAGATGATAACGGCTTGGTTCTTCCTCCTGCCGTCGCTCCGATACAAGTCATAATTATTCCTGTTAATCAGCATAAAGAGGGTGTTTTAGACAAGGCACAGGAGATCGCCGCAAGACTTAAGGAAAAATACCGTGTTAAGATAGATGACAGCGAAAACAGTCCCGGATGGAAGTTCTCCGAATATGAAATGAAGGGCGTTCCCCTTCGTCTTGAAATCGGTCCAAAGGATATTGAAAACAGCCAGTGCGTAATAGTTCGCCGTGATAACCGTGAAAAGAGCTTTGTTCCTTTGGATAATTTAGAGGAAACCATAGAGCGGCTTTTAAGATCATATGGTGAAAATATCTATAAAATCGCTTATGAAAACATTGAAAAGCACACATATGACTGCGCAACTATGGATGAAATTATTGAGGCTTTAAAGGAAAAGGGCGACGGTTTTGTACGTGCAATGTGGTGCGGAGACGAAGCCTGCGAGGATAAGGTTAAGGAAGTTACGGGCGTTGGTTCAAGGTGCATTCCCTTTGAGCAGAAGGAAATTTCCGATAAATGCGTATGCTGCGGCAAGCCTGCCAAGCAAATGGTTTATTGGGGCAAGGCATATTGATTTTATTTAAATAAAATCAAAATCCAGATATTACCCTCCTTTTGCCATAAGCAAAAGGAAAAGTCTCCGTTAGACGGCGGGTTTCATTCAGTCTTTCAGCGAGGGACCCAGCCCTCTGATGAAATCCTGAGTGGCGGTGCAACGGATTTTCATAAATTTCGGGGCACTGCCCCTTATTGAAAAAAGGGCTGATTTTATTACAGTCTGTTCGGCTTGTCGAAAACTTTGAAACTGTTTGTTTTTCGACAAGCCGATTTTTGTTTTTGGCGGCAATCCGCTAAAAACAAAAATCGGACAGAGAAAAACTCTGCCTCGATTTTAAGGCTATTATTGCCATTTAGGAAAAACCCTGATGGTTTTTTCCTA
>DNUB01000328.1:6428-7025 GCA_003508605.1 Oscillospiraceae bacterium
TAAGACCTTTTTCCTTCCGAAAAACCTTATTTTAGGTTTTTTCCATAGTCCTGGACTGTTTATATTACAGTCCATTTATTTTTTGAAATCCGTATATAAATCTACCCCAACCAATCCGTTAAACACATCATATATATGAGGATTAACATTTTTAATTCTGATAGGCTTAAAGTTACTGTCAACAAAGAAATGGCTGCTTTCTGCAGTAACACGCAGGTCGCCCGTTTCTTTATCGGTAATATGGTAGGAAATCTTAAACTTAAGTCCCGAAAAATCCTCCATTTTTGATTTTATACATACAGTCTCATTAAACTTTACCGCATATTTGTATTGGCAGGAAACGGACAAAACAGGTATCATTATCCCGTTTTTTTCCATTTCGTCATAAGGCAGCCCAACCTGATTTAAAAAGTCGATACGAGCCTCCTCAAGCCATCTTATATAATTTGAATGATGCACCACCGCCATTTTGTCTGTTTCGTAGTATAGTGCAGTTCTGTAAAAAGGTTCTATTTTCATAACACAGCCCCCAATAATTTGTTATGTTTTTATTATTTTAACATATTATGAGAATTTTTGCAACAAGAATTGTAGGAA
>DNUB01000186.1:0-7827 GCA_003508605.1 Oscillospiraceae bacterium
TCGGCTCTGCCGTCCGATGTGATCTGCGAGGGGGCGGCAGAGCCGACCCCTCGCTTTGTCCTGCTTTAAAATAATATTTGCTATTTTTGCTCCTAAATCCCGTCAGCCAGCTTTTTGTTGGATTTCAGGTTGAGTTTTTCAATCCATTTTCTTTGTTTCCTATCTGCAATCATTTGGTCTATATTTTTGAGTTGCTGATTGCAAAAATGTTGCTTTGCTTGCTCAATCGGTAGGATTGTATAGAGCAGATTTCCGTTTCTTTTTTCTCCCTGTGAAGTGCAAACTGTAGTTGGTTCGGTTGTTATAAATCCCTTTTCTTCCAACTGTCTTATGTACTTGCTAACAGTATTTCTTGACATTTTAAGTGCTTCACCGATTGTTTTGTAACTTGGGTGGCACTTGAACGTATTACGATTTTCACGGTAGAGCAAGTAGGCGTAAACAGCAATCTCTCCATAGGAAAGATTGAGATAAAATATTTCATTAGGCAGGGGAAAATAATCTTTAATTGGGTCACGTTTAGAATAATTCTTACTCAAATATTTTCCTCACTTTCCCGTCTTTTCATCTATCCAAAGCTGCAATTTCTCCTTTGGAACAACCAATCTTGACCCTATACGGATTGCCGGAAAATCCTTCTCGTGCATTAGTTCATAGCTGCTTGAAACGGAAACTCCCAACACTTTTGCCAGTGTTTCGGCATTCAAGAATAATGGCAGCTCTTCAAAATTTGTGTAAGTTGCTTCTTTCAAATTTTTAACCTCCGTCAGTTTTTTGCACCAAACAAATTTTATCTGTTTGTTTTTAGTGATGTGCTTTATTTTTGCAGACCGCTTGTAAAAAATCAATAGATATGTTACAATTAAAGCAAACTCTCTACTCCTTAATTTGTGTTATCTATTTTTTTAAAAATTTTCGGAGGACTATGATGTTCAATTTTAAGGCATATTTTTGGAACAGTGACGTTTACATAAACGAAAAATACAGATTTGATTCCAATGAAATTCTGACTGCATATTTAAACGACAGCCAATGGAAATACCTTGACAGCGACGATTATATTTATCGTTTGAAGTCTTTAAAACAGCGGTTAATTGTATCACCCGACATGGATTATCAGTTTTACAAAAATTACAACAGCACCGTATACAAAACTATGAATTTGCTTGATTACCTCAACGATATAATAAAAAAACTACCGCCATACAATAAGCTTTTTGACAATTCAATCATTAAGCTTGACGATATTTTGAATGATTTCAGATACTTTTTTGAGGACGGAATGGATTATGACGATTACACTTACGCTCAGTTTAATGAGGACACGGTGAACGAATACGGTATGGGAGAAAAAGATGATATAGGCAACTATTCTATGCGGCTGTATAAATTTCAGCTTTTCCCTCCTGAGCAAATTGACATGGAAGATGATGATATTAGGCATTTGCTACTCAATTTAAACAAAACTGTTTCTGGATTTATTGATATGTATATTGGCTTTGTAAAAGCACTTATACAGGTTCATCAGGTCTATGAGCCGTTTTTGATAAACTATTTTCATCAGAAGGATTCCTTTCCTACAGCAGGTGAAGCCGCAGCACATTTTGAGAATTTCAACAATGCCAATTCCAAGAATTTCAGAAAGATAAAATGCAAAATGGAGGCATTCGGATATAGGGTGTTGAAGGGCGAAAGCGGTGAGTTGATTTTGTGTGAGGAGATCAGGTTTAACGATTTGGGATCATTTTTGTACTATGATTTTTTCAATGGTATCAAGCAAAACTTCGTTCCAAATAGGTGTCACAACTGCGGAAAATACTTTTTAATCAGAGGCAAATGGTACTACACATACTGCGACAAACCTCTTGCTAACGAGCCCGACAAGACCTGCCGAGATGTCGGTTCCAAGCGGAGTTACGACAAGAAATGCAAAACCGATCCTGTGTGGCAAACCTATAATCGGGCATACAAGGCGCACTATGCACGTTGTATGAAAAAGAAAATGACTATCTCCGAGTTTGAGGAGTGGTCAAGGTTTGCTTCGGATATTAGGGATAAGGCGTTGGCGGGGGAGATTGAATTTGAAAAATATTATACGGACATAAGGAAGTAAAAGCAACGGGGTGGTATTTCGCCACCTTGTCAAGCGAAAAAAGCTGAGACGGCGTTTTGCCACCTCAGCTATTTTCTTCCTATTCTTTGTTTAATGCCGCGCAATTTTTGAACATAGAAAACAATTCAATTTAACATGAAAATCACCATTCACATCTTCACCTTAAACTCCTTCCAATCCCTCGCAACATACATCTCAACCCCATTGTCAAGTGCTTTGAAATGCTGTTTGCCGCAGTGTATTTTAAGCTGCTCCTTAGTCCGCAAATCGTAAAAATCGGTACTGCCCTTTGTTTCCAATATAAAATAAAGCTTTTCCTCACCGTTCTTTGTCATATAAACAGCCCAGTCGGGATTATATGTTCCTATCGGCGTATCGATTTTAAACCGATCGGGGATTTTAAAGAACATCTTTACATCGGGATCGTTATCCAAAGCCACTGCAAAGGGACGCTCAACGGAGCTGCTGTCATAGACGATATAGTCATATATGCTGCGTTGGACTTTTACGGCGTTGCGGTCAAGGTTCGCTATAATTTCCTCGGTATCAAATATCTCCTGAGCGTAATATTCCTGCCCGTCCAATTTAATATAACCGATTCCGTCAATAGCAAGGGAATGACGATTATTTTTAATGATTTCCGTTGCCTTTTCCATAAAGGCTTGGGGATTATTCAAAAAATCATTCAGCCGTCCGCTACGTGTCAAAATCCGATTTACCGTCGACGGCGTCAGGAGAGTTTCATCGCTGATAGCGGTGATTAGGTCGGGCAATTCACAATAGGAGTTTTCAATATCCGTTGTCCGCATTTCTCTCTCGGTATGTGAAATACCTGCGTTTTCAATATGAATATCCGCCGTTTGCAGAATAAGTCTTGCTTTGGGAATTGGGGGCATATCCCGCAAATCCTTGACGGAGTTTTCAATCAGCTTTTCCGTGTTAATTGAAACCCGATAAGCCGTCTTTTGCTTTATCTTATTCCACAGCTCCATAAATTCGGGGGAAACCATAACCTGCTTATTAATGCGCACTATAACATCTTGGGAAGCGTCACGCACGGGCGGTTTGCGGTCGGCGTTGGTAATTATTGCCTCAAATCTGCTTCTTGCCGCTTCGTATTTCTTCGGCAAGTCAAGCGTTCCGCTTTTGAGAGCGTTTTTCATAGTATCCTTCATTTTGCCCGAGTCGGTAATGTAGCCTTTTTTCTCGAAATGCTCCATTAACTCCCGTGCGTCCTCATAGGTGACCTCTTTTTCTTCGATTACAGTTTCGGTATACGAAATGGAGGACAGCTTTTCCACGGTAACGGGTTCTTCCGTTTTACTCTGCTCTAATACCTCCCGCACTTTCGGAAGTATTGGCTTAAGCTCCTCTGCAAGCCGATGGCTGTTTTCTTCAATGACTTTGCACAAATCTTCGGCAGAAGGTTTGTTTTCGGAATCGGGAACAGCCGCCATATCTATAAGCTGCTTAGCCTGTTCAGGCGTTACCGTCCGTTCAACCTCATGTTTGTCCTCATAAACCATTCCCGCAAACAGGTCAAGTTGCAATACCCCGAATTTTACTCCTGTCTCGTCCTCAATCTCTCTCTGAAGAGTATCGGCAAATTCGGCAAAGCCTTCGTTAGCCATAACGTGCAGTATATTGATGTTTTTATCTTCAATACGTTCACCGTTTTGATCTACGCAAAGCCGCAATCCTCGTCCAACCTTTTGGCGGCAGGTGAATGTTGATTTCTGATCGATAAGGGTACAAACCTGAAATACGTTTGGATTGTCCCAGCCTTCTTTTAAAGCGGAGTGAGAAAATATAAACCTTAGCGGACACTCAAAGCTTAAAAGCCATTCCTTGTCCCGCATAATGGTATTATAGGTGTCATCGTCCGCCTGTGTGTCGCCTTTTGTGTCCTTCAAGCGCCCCTTTTTATCCTGTGAAAAATATCCGTTGTGTATTTTTGAAATGTCGGAGGAAAAACGTTCTCTTATCGACTCATATTTTGGCTTTGAAATAAGCTCCGAGTAACATTCCTCAAACATTTTTGCGTAAATCCCTTGTGTTCCGTCTTCGTGACGGTATTTATCCACCTTGTCAATGAAAAACAGCGACAGCACCTTAATCCCTTTGTCGGTATATCTTAATTCCTTGTCTAAATGTGCTTCAACAGTGCGCTTTATTTGCGCCCGTTTGACAATGTTTTCGTCAACGTCGCCGATAGCCTTGCCCAATGCCGCTTCCTCGGTGTTGCCGAATTCGATATGCTCATAACCGGCAGTACAGTCTATTCCCGCAATTGAATAACCCTCGTAAAGCTCACGTTCTCCCGAAAGCAGAAAAAGATCGTCTCCCGGCTTTACCGTAACCGTTTTTCGTGAAACAGTGCCGCTTTTACTCTTAACATCAATTTCAAGCTTAGCACGAAACCCCTTGTCGTTGGAAACGGACAGCAGCTTTACATAAGGCTGATTAAACCCGCCCGATACCTGATTTGAGGAAACGGAAATCTGCTTAACAAGTCCCATTTGATAGGCGTCAACAGGCGTTAGTCTGTAAAGAAGATTTATTTTTTCTCTGTGGGTAGCCGAATAGCGCAGAACGCACAAAGGATTCAAGGAAGCGATAGCCTCTTTGGCTTTTGGGGTATTGTCAACGCTTTGCGGCTCGTCTATGATGACGATAGGGTGAGTGTCCTGTATATACCGCATAGCTGTTTCTCCGTTCAGCTTGTCCTGCGCCTGATTTATAATGTTTTCCGCCTTTTTAAAAGCGTCAATATTGATTATCATAATCTCGATATTTGCGCTTGAAGCAAACTGCCTTACATCGGACAGTCTTGCGGAATTGTAGATAAAATAGCGGCAGGGAACATTGTCATACTGTAAACCAAAATGCTCTCTTGTAATCTCAAA
This sequence comes from Oscillospiraceae bacterium, assembly GCA_003508605.1. Taxonomy (GTDB): domain Bacteria; phylum Bacillota; class Clostridia; order Oscillospirales; family Ruminococcaceae; genus Ruminiclostridium_E. Next base: position 5,020 of record DNUB01000186.1, read on the forward strand.
GGATTTGTAAACGCCCTCTCGGATAGCCACGGAGGGTACTACGACAATGAATTTGGTAAATCCGTACCTGCGGTTCAGCTCAAATATGGTTTTGGTATAAACATAGGTTTTACCCGTGCCTGTTTCCATTTCTATGCAGAACTGCATATCGGAAGCGTTTTTTGTCATAGGCAGTCTGCTTCGTTTCTGAACGCTGTGCATATTGTGGGTGATCGTCTTTTCGTCTATGTACAGTGCGTTTCCGATTCCAAGGTCGTTCAGCAGAGTTAACTGTTTTTCTTCGATCACCGAAAAAGTGCTGCGGGTTTTTTCCTGTCCCGTAAACAAATCGGCAACGGCGTTTACCGCTTGGGTCTGGAAGTCTTGATTTTTGAATTTAAGCTTCACTTGTGAGAAACTCCCTTCTATTAAAAAATGCCGGCTCTTGACGAAATTACTTAATTATAGTATAATAAAGTTACGGAAATGTATACTTATTTTAGGAGGTGTTTTTATGTCTGTCACTACAGCCGAATTGCAGATGAACCTTAGTAAATATTTACAGCTTGCCGCAACAGAAGATGTTTTCATAACCGAAAACGGCAAGGTTATTGCAAAAATCTCAAATCCAAATATCGACAAAAGAGCGATTGTAGATTCGCTGGTCGGCATTATTCCTGCTGACATTACACTTGAAGAAGCAAGAGACGAGAGGCTGAGTAAAATATGAAAGCTGTCCTTGATACATGTATTGTGCTTGATGTACTTCAACAACGAGAACCTTTTTTCAATAACTCGCTCAGTGTTATGCATGCTGTCTCAGAGAGAGGTTGTATCGGCTTTCTCACTGCGAAATCCATAACGGATATTTATTACCTTATTCGCCGCAGTTTGCATAACGACACAGCTGCTCGTGATAAAATTCGTGACCTGTATATGGTTTTTACGGTAGCTGACACTCTTTCCGCTGACTGCGAATTTGCCCTCTATTCCGAAACCGGAGATTATGAAGATGCGGTAATGATTGAAACGGCAAAACGGATTGGAGCGGATTGCATTGTTACACGAAATCAAAAGGACTACACAAAAAGTAAGATTCCCGTATACTCTCCGAAAGAATTTCTTGCATTATTGGCTTCAAAATCATAAAATTTAATCTTTCACATGTGCCGAGCCGATTGGTTCGGCACATTTTTATACCAACTTCAATTCAATACCCCTATCCCTAAGGATATAATGAGCATTCGCCATAGCCGTATCGTCCGCAAAGCTGTCACGGGCAATTATAACCTTTGCGGGAGCATATTCCGCCATAGCCTCCACATCTTCGGGCTGCACGTCCTCCGCAAGGCAGATAAGCAGCAGACAATCATCACCGACGGTATATGCCGTCTTTCCGTTCACCTCGATTTTACCAACACTGTATGTAAGCGGAACGCCCAATTTCAGCATAATTTCATATATCATATCCAAATCGGAGCGGTCGGACTTAACACGGTGAATCATTCCGTTCATACGGTCAAGCAGGAGCTGCATATCGTCCTCTGTCACGGGGGTGTTATCCCATGCTTTTAAATTTGAGGTGTCAAGCTTGAATACACGGAAACCAATGTCGGGCAAAGGCTTTTCCTCCGCCCCCGGTTCAAGCTGCCCGTTTTGTTGGTTCGTTTCGGCGAGAATTTTTGCTCCCGCACGGCGTATACGTTCTTTGCCAATTTCGCAGATATTTTTATAGCCCGCTTTATAGGCTTCGGATTTCTCATCGCACAATTCGGGGATTTGCACACAGATAAATTGACGATTGCCGCCGTCCTCGGCGTTTAGCTGCATAACGGCGTGGGCGGTGGTGGCGGAGCCACTGAAAAAGTCGAGAATAATGTCATTGTTATTTTTGCTTGTAACCGTTGAAGCTTTTACAAAATATTTTATGAAATCGAGAGGTTTCGGAAAGCCAAAAACTTTATTTTCAAATATATCAGTTATTTCTTTAGTCCCGTCTTGCGTCATTCCAATATTGTTTGGTAAATTTGTACTTACTGGTATAAAGCCAAACTTATCACCTGCTTTAGCCATATCATCATCTATAAAATACCTTAAAGCAGGTTTTGATATGTTTAAAAAATCATATTCTCCCGGAAAGACAATTCTATTCTGACTATAATATTGCTCAAATGTTTCCTTAGTAACTGCCCATGTTCTATTTGGATTAGCTGGATATTTTTCCCCTGTTTTGGGATTTACAATAGTAAAAAAGCTGTTGGGGCGTTCACTTGCACTTGTTTGCTTAGTTAAATCATGTATTCTCCATGGTCTGCCCGGAAAATCATCTGTTTCAAAATATTTTCTTGTCCCTCCTTCAAGACAAGCACAAAAATCATCTGATTTCGCATAGCATAGTACCCACTCATAATCTTGTGATATACCAAAAGGAACATCAGATTTAGCGGTTCTTTTTCTCCACGGAAACTGTCCGGCAAAATTTTCCTCGCCAAAAGTTTCATCACATAACCGTTTTAAGTTTGTAACTTCATTATCATCAATAGAAATAAAAATAACGCCGTCATCTCTCAGCAAATTCGCCGCAAGCCTTAAACGGGGATACATCATATTAAGCCAATTAGTATGAAATCTTCCCATAGTTTCGGGGTTGGATTTTGTGGTTTGCTGTGTGACCTCCTTGTATCTCGCCAACGGGTCGGCAAAATCGTCGGCATAGACAAAATCGTTGCCCGTGTTATACGGCGGGTCGATATAAATCATCTTGACCTTACCAAGGTAGCTTTCCTGCAAGAGTTTCAGAACTTCCAGGTTGTCGCCCTCAATATAGAG
>DNUB01000186.1:8049-9012 GCA_003508605.1 Oscillospiraceae bacterium
CGGCGGGTCGATATAAATCATCTTTACCTTGCGGTAATAAGCGCTTTGCAAGAGCTTAAGCACCTCTAAATTGTCGCCCTCTATGTAATGATTTTGCGTTGTGTCAAAGCTTACGCTTTCCTCGGGGCAGGGGCGCAAAGTGCCTGTGGAACGCTTTTGCGCAAGCTTTAAACATTCCGCTTTGCCCTTCCACTCAAATTTGTACTTTTCAAAATCGTTGTCTATATATTCGCCGCATAGACTTAACAGCTTGTCTATATCGAGTTTCCCCTCGGCAAAGCATTCGGGGAATACGGTTTTGAGCTTGTCTATGTTTGATTGTTCTATGTTCATTGAGAGTCCGTCTATTGTTTCAGGCATTGGGGTGTTCCTCCTGTGTAAAATCAATTTCACCAACAATAAATTTGCTTTTTGACAATATTCTATCTATCGAAGCGCACATTTGCTCTGTTATAGATAAGTATGTGGATAAATCATTATCCAAAAAACGAATAGACTGATTCAATGATCTTTCAAGGCCCAAATTTTTTAGATAAGCTTCTTTCATAGATATAGCTCCCTCATTTGAGGTTAATATTGATTTTTGTAACTCATAAAGAGACTTAAGAAAAACAATAAGCGAAGCTTTGTTTTCTTCCTTTGTTGCATATTGATTTTCAAAAAGCCCTAAAATGTTTTTTCAACTTTTATCCATAATGAATTTATCGATTCACTATGCTTTTTTAAATGTTTGCTATATGCGGAAATAAATTCAGCGACTTTTTTTGACTGCTTGCGAACAAATGCCGCTGTTCCATTTCCCCCAGTATTTTGTACCCTTTCAATTTCCTGCGTACAGTTTTCTATCCCTGCATTCATGTCTTTCGTTTCGATTATCATTTCGTCAACATTCGTTGTTATACTGCCAATATCTTCTTCTAAATCAGCTATAAAATCAATTAAACCTTTTTCATTATTGGGAAT
>DNUB01000186.1:9267-22651 GCA_003508605.1 Oscillospiraceae bacterium
AACCTTTTTCATTATTGGGAATTTCGAGATCTATTTGTTCTTTTACAAATAACTTTTGTGGATCAAGTTGATTTTTATCCAAAAAATCACTAACAGGATTATTAAAAATTACACTTCCGTCAACTGCTCCATAAAGATTTTTTTCAAGATAAGACAACAATTCATAAAACTGCTTAAAGTGAGATGAATAACCTTTGGCACGATATTGTTTTAAATCAAACGGTAATTTTGACAAATCATCACGAGTAATAATAATAGTTTTTTTATTAAAACTGTGAGCAATTCCCAATTCATACATCACATTGGGATTAAGTCCTGTTAAATCAGCTAAGACGATGTCTGTATTATATATTGGGGTAATAATATCTGCAAGAATATTTTGCTGATTATCTTCATTTCCAGCATTTGAAAACTCAAAATTTTCTTCAAAATGTTCTTTCATAAGTTCAAATGATTCAAAAAAATCATCTGAAAAGGGCATAATTACAAATACTTTTGTTTTATTCATTATTGCATTTCCTCCACTTTTATTATAAATTCCCTTGTAACCCTCGTACTCATCTTTTCCCTTTCGGTAAACTCCTTGATCTGCCGTTCCAACTCCAAATCCAATCTCATAGCGTCAAAGAATTGCCCTTCCTGCTTTTTCATATACTCCCGCCTAAGCAAATTCGCTTTCTTTTCCAACTCCAACAGCTTTAATCGGTCGTTTGTAACATTATCACGCTCCGCCTCCGCCGCCTCGACTTGCCTTTTCAACTCGTCAATTTCACGAGTAAGAGCGTTTTTCTCCGACTTTGTGTGAAGCTTCATTTTGTCGATTTCCTCCGCCTGTGCGGGAAACAGTTTTTCGGACTGCTCCGCAATCAGCTTGTCCGTAGGGACAAGTCGGTCAAGTCGGTGGGGTTTTCCCGTGCTTTTCAGCCAATGGGGAGATTTATGTTCGCTTTCCTTGCATTCGCTTACGGGAAGACTAAGAATATTGCGGCATTGCTCGTCCGTCAGGATTTCGCCCGATTCCGTTTGTCCGCAAAGCACTGTATAGTCCCGCACCGTTCGGCTTGTAGCTAAGAGCGATACCGTATAAAGCGCTATTTCACAAGGCTCTGTTTTTGCATTCACAATAAGCGTACCGCTGTCGGCGCATTTCAGCTCGTGAATAATACCTCGTCCTATAATGCTTGTAAGCGTTATCCTGCCGTAATGGGGTTTAAAATCCTTTGCCATACCATATGACTTTAAGCTGTAATACGGTTTATTTCGGCTGCCTGTCCAATAATAGAAAAGCAATGGCAGCTTTTCGTAATTAGTTGCGGTAACCGTTTTGTTTATTTCGTCAATTTCAAAGCGGCAATCATTATATGCAGCGTTGTACCGCTCAAAAAACCACTTGACGATATCCCATAACGCCCCGTTTATTTCCTCGGATTTTTCACCGATATACTTCGGCGAAAGATTGACCTTGTCCGCAAGCTCTTTGGAGAATGTTGTAAAAAGAATATCCTCGGCGGCGGATACCAACCGTTTGTTTTCATTCTTGTTTTGAACAAGTGCTTGCCGATAATCCGTTTCAATTTGCTCCCTTGTACGAATTTTAGCCGATACGGATTCAAACGCCGCCGCCAAATCCTCGGTGAATCCTCCTATTACCTCGTCGGTTATCCCAAATACGCCGTCCGCAACCAATATTCGCTTATTGACAAGCTCTAACTTGCGAACGTCGGCAAAATTATCCTTGTTGATAAACGCCAAAGACATCACGTCATTTTCTTGCCCAATCTGTGACACCTATCGATGCGCTGTTCCATTTTCAGCGTATTATAAGGCAAATCATAGTGAATAACAAAAGCGGTGTTTTCTAAATTAAAGCCCTTTGCGCCGTTGTCGGTGGAAATCAGAATATCGCCCTCCGCTTTAAACTCCCGTATTGCATTGTAATCGGCGCTGCCGTTGTAAACAAATGTTTTGTATTTGTCGGAAAGCAAAGCCGTCAGCATTTTCTGCGTTTCCACACTCTCGGTAAAAATTATCGCTTTTTTATTTGCCCCCGACTTTTTCATCATTTTTAAGCCGATTTTCAGTGCATTCAACAGCGCCTTTTCCTTTGAATCCAAAGGAACATCTTCGGCAGCCCTTTGAATCTGCCGCCATTCATCAAGCTCGTCCGATGCGCCGGGCAGCGTTTCCAATCGTTTAATAATTCCCTTGACGGTTTGCAGTATGGCGGCGGTTGAGGAGCTTTGCAGCGACAGCAGCCTAAGGGCAAGATCATACTTGTCCATTTCGGGAAAAGCGATTTTGTTGGGCTTATTTATGTAGTCATAAAGCAGATCATATAGCTGACGCTCTTTTTCGGATTGCTTATATTCATAGGTAATCAGTTTACGTTCGGTTACCTTGGCGTAATTCTTCGCCTGTGAACGGAGGGTTCTAAAACAGTATCCGCTTACCCGCTCTGCAAGCTCCGGATAATTTTCTGGCTTTCTTAAATAGCGTGACAGAAAATCCTGTTCCTTGGGAAGAACGGTTTCATCGATAAACCAAATCAAACCGTACAAGTCCATAATGTTTTTTTCAATGGGCGTACCCGTAAGCAGGAGCTTGAACGAATCGCCCGCAATGCGTTTCAGCGCCCGTGCCAGCTTGTTATCGCCGTGATAAACGGAGGACAAAGCGTTTGCTTCCTCAAATACCGTCAGATCCCAGTCTACTTCTTTTGCCAACGACTCATTATCCGCAACAAAATCATATGTGGAAACAATAACCGCATTCTGAACAAAAGCATTGGGGTTGTCCTCGGAAATATTGGCCTGCCATTCATCACGGTTGGTCAATACCACATAAGGCACGGTATAATGCAGATCGATAAGCTCTGTCCACTGACGCAGCAAATCGGCATTTGGGGTTAAAAGCAAAATGCGGTTAGCTCCCTCAAGCCACCTTTGTGTGATAACAAGCATAGCCTCGTGGCTTTTACCCATTCCGGCTTCATCACAAAGAATTACACCTTTTCGATAAGGAGAACGCAAAGCAAAAGCCGCTGCCGCAACCTGAAACGGATATATTTTTATATCCGAGGAAGCATACACCGAAACAAGCCTGTCCTCATCAGAAAGGTTTTCTAAAGCTCTCGCTGTATAATATGCGTGAAACGCTGTTTGCTGCACTTGTAGTCTTCCTTCCTTGTTTTTGTTGTTCCCTTTTGGGCAATTTTATGTTTATTTAATAAACGCCTCTTGCTCCACAGTTACTCCGCTCTCTATAATAAGCTCTATCACATCAAAAAACGCCGCATACCTTTCGGTATTTTTCAATTTTGCTATTTTATCAAGATATGTTTTGCTTCTTAGAAGACCTTTTGATTTATACTGCTCGAAACTTTTCCGGTCCATATTATACGGTAAAAGCGAAGGAAAGATATTCTCTTTCAAACGGCAGAACATATTAAATCCGCCCATATCAATATCGCCCCAATAAAACACCTGCTCGTCACTCAGGGCTTTACTTATCAAACGAAAGAAATACCCCTTGGCAGGACTGTACAGTCCGCCGTGAAACACAACCAATTCATTGTTTCGGCGGGAGTTAAGGCAATATTCCGTGTAATTCGTTTTATTTTCAATAAACAATATGCTTTGAACGTCGGAAAGCTCCACCCGCTCTATTTCCGAAAGGCAGTCGCCCGAAACGCACGCACCGTTCTTTATAGGAGAATAGTCAATTTCACCGTTCATATAGAATACTTTTAGTCCGCCGCAAAACTCAATTATTTCCGACATTTTTATTATTCCCAGTTGAGAAAGAATTTCTCTTTCGGATATATCTTCTTCGTCCGCCTCGGCCAAAACCGGCTCAAATTTTTTTGCTATGGAAACTATATGACGCTTTATTTCATTTTCAAAGCGTTTGGAATCCGAATAGAGCTTTACGCTTGCCGCACGCATAGAAATGCTTGCGCCATTAAGCGAATAAATCAGCTCCAATGCTTTCAGCACATCGTTTACAAGCCGAGGTTCTTCTTTCCAAAAACCGCTTAATTTATTTTTGGAAATATCGTCAAGCACTCTGTTTAAATATTCCTTTATCCACCCGCTGTCAATGCGGTTTTCGGTGTTTCTGACAGCCAACTCGACACGTGCCAATGAGGAATGCTTATTTTCACGGCAAACAAAATCATAGGCACTTTGAACGTTCTCTGTCAACAGCCATATTTTGTCGGCAACGTGTCCTTTTATTCTCCAATCAAAATCCGCAATTCCCCGGCTTTGAAGTTTAATAAGCTCCGACAAAAACTCCTCATAATCTGTCGAATCCGTATCGGGACGCTTGAATGATTTTTTGAGAAACACCCTTCTGCCCGTGTTGCCGTCAAAGCTGCCGCTGTTCTCATAGCTGTCAAGCAGTCCGTTTACGATATTTCTTCCGTATCGCATTTTATCTCTCCCATCTCCTTTGTCCACTCGATAACCGTAGAACGATAGCCGCCGTTTCCGTCCGGCTGTTTGTCCACAAGAAGCGTCTTGTCACACAAGGGACATATATCACCTGCCTTGTCCGACGGAGAACAGATTATTGTTTGCAGCCCGAACTTGCGAAGCATGGCTATACTTTCCGATATTCGTTCGGGATCCATCTTATTGAATGCTTCGTCAAATATAATAAGACGCATGGTGTTATCCGTTTGATTTCTCATATCATTCACCTTGTAAAGTTGTGCAAAGGACGCAAGTATTGCCACATAAAACGGAGTTTGTATTTCTCCGCCTGACTTTGAAGTTATTGTTCGGGAAAGCTTTTCGGTGATACCGTTTGCGTCTATTGACAACAAATCAAACGACAAATATGTGCTGTATCTGCTGAGCTTGTCCACCGCTTCTGCAGCAGCCGAATCCGAGCTATCTGCCAATTCCAGCTGTGAAAACAAATTTTCTATGGTGTCCTTATATTTTTCCCGAAAATCATAGCTGAATAAGGTCTCTCCCTCTTGGGAGGCCATTATCATTTCGTAATATTCGATGTAATCGGGATTGGGCTTACATTCAAATTTATATGTGTTGTTACCGAATCTCGCTTTGCTTAGCGCACTGTTTAGTTCTTTAATCTGATCAAGGACAGCTTGAATATTATTTTTCAGCTTATTTACAAAATCATCTCGAAAACTCTCCATTGCCATTTCCTTGGCTCTTGTAATTTTTTCAGCAAAAGCGGGAAGCTCTATATCACGTATTCTTTTGTATTCCTCTTCATAATCGTCGTTAGTGTTTGTATCGGAAAAGTTAAATGGTGGATGATATGTGCTATTATAATTACCACGTTTGTCTATCAGCGCTTGCTCGGCTTTACTTATTTCTGTTTCGGTTTGCTTAACAGGCGAGATAAATGCATTAGCAAAAGCTATTGGTGAACCATACTGTGGAAGTCTTTTTTCAAATTCGGGAATTGCCTTGCTCTTGCGGAAATTCTCGTCATACTTTTCGGATATATGTTCGCTTTTTTCGGATATACTTTGTTCTAAAGCGGGAATTTTAACTTCGTTTAAATTTTCTTGTTCAACTGAAGCTTTTGTTAATCGTTTAAGTGTGTCGTCACGGTTTTCACTGTTCCCATCTTGCTTTTTCACGTTTTCCTTTATAGCGCCTTCTATTTCTTCAAGTCTTGTCGTATCTATTTTGGAAAGCTTATCACTTATTTCGCACAATTTTTCTGTAAGAGCAGGCAGAAGAGAATTAGCCTCAAATGCCGGGGCAGCTACATTGTCCAAAAACGTCTGATTTAAAAACCACTCTGAGTCGCAAAATGTATTTGCGTTTCTTAAATGAGATTCTATTTCCGTAAGTTCGGATTTGCAAATTTCAAGTTCAGCTGTCTTTTGCTTCAACTGCTCCTCAATAGATCTGCTTCCAATATACGGATTTTGATAGTAACGAGGATTTATCGGTTTTACGGCATATCCCCTGTACAGCATACATTCTCTTGTTACGGACGTGCGGTGGTTGCGTATTTTCTCATCATCATAGCAGCAAATAACCCTGCCGAGAAGATAATCAATATATTTGCGCACATATTTATCCTTGCAGCTTACCACCTGCGCCAGCGAATTTGCTTTTACTATTTGTTGATCGGCGAAAACACGTTCAAGGTCAACAACGGAATACTCATGCACATTAAGCGTCTTATAGATTCGTTTATAAATATAATACGCATCCATAAAGTATTTCGGAGCAACAATAATATTCATTCTGCTGTCGCCCAAAATGCCTTCGACTGCGTTTTTCCATTCATTGTTCGACACATCAATCAAATCAGCAAGAAAATCAACGGTTATATCTCTGCCATACTGTTTTGTAAGCTCTTCTTGTATGGCATTTTTCAGTTTAACTGCATTAATCGGATATGGCTTTCTGCCGCTGTTCAATGTTGCTATTTCATCGTTAAGAATGCTGATTTGCCGACTTTTTTTGTGCTTATCATCAGAATAATGTTCTGCTATCGGCCTTGCCGCAAAAATAGCTTTTTCGTAAGCTTCTTTTACTTCCGAAAAATATTTCAAAGATGTGTCTCCAAAGCTTTGCTCTGAAAAATGCGATATTCTTTTTAATGAGCAGCGCAGATTTTCTATTGCAGAAATCGCTTGTTCCTCGCTCATCTCACTTTGAATTACATCGCATTTGCCTATCCATTTTTCTGTGTTTACACGCACGTTGTTTATCAGCTTATTTTCGTCATTGCGGCACTTGTCAATTTTTTCCTTAGTATATTCTTTTTCTTGTTCAAGATAAATCTTTCCGGTATCATTGAGGAATTGTGCTTTTTCGGAATTAAGCATATCGCTTTCCGCTTTTAATGTGCTCATTTCCGCAGAAAGCCGCTCCAATTCTGCACCACATTCGGAAACAATTTTGGTTAGTTCACCAACCTTTGTATTTGCTTCTTCCAACTTTTTTTGTTCATTACGATAATATCCGTAATCTATATAGAACTGCCGAAGCATTTTGCGGGTACGCAGTGTCTTTATATTCTCATATTTTTCGCATATTTCCGCAAGCGTTGATTGCCGCTGCTCCATATCTTTTGCTTGTCGTTCGGTTAATTGATAGCTTTTGATATTTTCCTGCATATCAAGGGTGTTGATATTCTTTTCTATATCACATATATTTGTCGTAATGAATTCTTCTATATTGCTTATAGGCTCAAAGGCAATCGCCTTTCTAATCATTGTAAACACCTTTGGGTCAAACACATTCATTCGACGAAGCACATTTCTGTTGTATCCTTCTACCGAATCAAAAGACTGAAACTTATTTTCCGCATAGTTTTGTCTTCCCCATTTCAAAAATTCGGTGCTGTCGGTTGATTTACCGTCTTTGATAAACTGCTGTGACGGCAGCTTATCCTCAAGAATAAACCAACGTTTTCTTTCATCACTGCCATCGTGATAAACATCTGCAACAACACCAATGCAAAAATACTCACCCTTAATATCATCATAAAACTCCGCAACGACATAGGATGAGAAATCCTTTCCCTCACGCAAGGCTTTGACTCCGCTTGAAACATCTTCTCCAAGAGTTCCGACAAGATAGCTTCTAAAAGTTCTTTCGGACTTTTTTCCTGCGGCACGGTTAAAACGGCTGCTTCTTGTTTCGCCCATAATAGCTGCTTGAAGCGCATCTATAATTGTAGACTTTCCTGCTGAATTTGCGCCGGTCAGAAAATCGATTTTCCCAAATCGGATTATCTCATTGGAAAAATAGTGCCAATTAATTAATTGCACTCTCGTCAGCAGCTTCATTTTCCTCCTCCTTTATTTCCGCACGAAAAATCTCATACACTGTCTTGCATCGGTCATTCGGAACGGCAATCAAAATAGATGGCAAAACCTTTATTCTGCATTCCATGTCATCGTATGAGTCGCCAATCCTGTAAATTATGTTATGTTGCTCAAGCACTCTGAAAGAATCTTTTATATCCTTTTGCATTGGTTTTTTTGTCAGCACCGCAAGCTCATTTATCATCTTTGCAAAAAGTTCCCCTACGGTAATTCCCACAACGTTTACCGTGCTTCCGCTCATGCGCTTTTCCTCAAACACAAGACGCAAGGTTATAAGAAGCTGTGTCGTTAGCTTGTTCAGCGTCACTTTATTATATCCTTCGGTGTTTTTTACATATATAACGCCAAGCTGCGCATCATAATATAACCGCCAGCAGCTAAGCGCAAGGTATTCCTCAAACAGTTCACGCTTTCTTTGAATAAACGAATACTCCCTTGAGAGCGTGTTTTCAGGAGTTTCCCGAAGAATAAACGTTTTTGCCGTCAACAAGGCCGCACATCGAGCAAATTCTTCGCGTTCACGTGGATTTAGAGCTTCTATATCTGATAAACTCATTTGCGCTTCCTCCTGATATACGTTATTTGCGGTATCTCGTATTTGTCCACAGATATTAATCTGTCAGAGATTTCAACATCGTATGATCTGTCCTTGTTTTGAGCATTTGCTACACTTAGCAGCGTCATTACATACTCATCATCATTTAATATTGGAATGTCGGTTATATCAACTCTGTCTTTATCTCCGAGGGCGTTCTCAACAAATTTATAAACACTTTCACGACTGAACCGCTTTTCCATAAGCCGCCTTGCCGCTATCCTTGCTTTTTCCTCAAAATGCTTTCTGTCGTCGGACATAATAAGCTCAGCACTACGCTCACGAGGCTTTCCTTTCTTTCGCTGAAATAAACTTTCCTCATTTATAAATCCCTGTTCGTATATCTCGAAAAGCTCCTTGACCTTATCTAGTTTTTCTTCCGTTATATTTTTGTCAGACAAAGAGTGAAGCAGACTTACTAATATTCCTTTTATTGAAGTGTCGGCGTTTATCAGATAATCTATCTTTTGTGCGGTAGAACGTGTGTACCTTCTATTGCGTTCGTCTATAGGGTCGATATAATCATCTTCAAGCGTATCATAGGTTGACACTACATAGTGTATCTTATTGCAAAGTTCTTCACGGATATAAGCAGGATCACCGCCCTTTGTTTTTTGAAGGTATTCAACCATATTATCCATTATATCGTCGTAAATAAGCCATTCTTTTAAAATATTACAGATAGGATGTTTATATTTCGGCACGGAATCTCTGACTTTCAGCGGCTGTAAAATCGGTTCAATGATTTCTTCAAGATAGGTGCCAAAATGATCCGCAATAACCTGATTGACATTAATCCTATCTACCAGCTTTTGATTGTAGTATTTAATATCATGAAAAACCGATGTTAAGCTTTCAACCAACATCTTGGTTCGCTGTTCTGCTTCACTAAGTGCGGTTATCATCTCAAAAGCATTACGTTCCTCGTTTGCTGTTTTCAAGGTAGAATAAGTAGAATAAACATATGCAATGTTTTCTGTATCCCTCGAATTGGTTAGATCGTAAAGAGTTTGAATTATTTTATAGCTAAAAGTAGGTACAGTAATATATTCTTTAAAATCATCTTCATAATCAACTCGTATCCAACCTGTTTCCTTCAGCTTTCTTATAAGAAAATGAGCCTTGCCTGACAATCCCTTCTCATTCTCATTCATATCTTCATCGTCAAAATCAGCGGCATCAATATCTTTTTCAAGTTGTGATTGTATCATTAAAGCCATTTCGTCCTTCGAAATTTTTAAATGAGCTTTAAAGGAGTCCAAAACGACAAATAACGCATTGCAATATAAGTTCTTATTTTTTGACGCAAGAACCGAAAATAGATTTTCGGGAATGATATCATATAATGACATACGCTCTTCCTTCCCAAAAGTGTGGCAGAACAAATTGGTTTCTCAGATTAAATTTTGACTATCCGTAAATTTTTTAACTTTAAATAATCACTAAGAATATTTGGGGTATCTTTTGTATTTGGTTTTGATTGTACCACATTTTTCACAAATTATCAAGTTCTTTATATTTGTTTTTCTCATTTTTCTACAAAGTAGTATTCCATCCGAACAGTTTCTAAACTACAGTTGGATATAGTCTGGCCAGCTTAATTCGAGCATGCTGTGTCTTGAACTGCCAGTTGATTTTAACGCATTCTGTATTACGTTTGATTGTCCAAGCACGAACCTGTTGTTTGAAAGTTTCCATGTCCGGAAGCGGCTTCGCCAGAGCCTGGCGGCTCATGATACCGATTTCTATCTCCGCCATGTCCAGCCAACTCCCGTGTTTTGGTGTGTAATGCCATTCAAAGCGTTCTGCCAGTCTGCGGGCTTCCTCCGGCGAAAATGCTTTGTATAGGGATGCCGGGGAATGGGTATTGAGATTGTCGGTAACAAGGATTATCTTTTCTGTTCTCGGATACAGGGTATCGGAAGTGTATTTGAGTATCTCCGCAAAATCCGCTGCCATCCGTGTCTGCGTCACAACGGTTTCTCTCCTGCCTGCCAGCGGCTCAAAGATCATGAATACATCCGCCACCCCGTTGCGGATATACACAGAATCTACCTTTTCAGGATGTTCGGGTTCACAAGGAATACGGGTTTCTTCTATAAGCTGTTTGTTCGTTTCGTCTATACAAATAACGGGTTGCAACGAGTCGTAAGGACGCTGGTATACCTCCAACACATCCTCCATTTTCGCCACAAAATCAGCATCAGCCTTTGGAATGCACCATTCCTTTACAAGCAACGGCTTAATTTCGTTTTTTCATAACCTCGCAAACGGTGCTGTCCGTAATGTAATCTACCACTTCCAGACGAATCAGTTCATCCGCAATTGCCTGCATGGTCCAGCGTGAAACACCTTCAGGTGGGTCCGAGCAGGCTATGGTGCATATCCTCGCTTCCACATCGCCAGTCCCTTTCCGATGCCCGTTTTTCTGCTCTTTCCTTCCAAGCGCTGCCTCCATACCCTCCATTACGAATCGTTTCGCAACACCTGCAATTGCGTTGCGGGAAGCTCCGTACGCATCTTTGATCCGGTCATATGTCCATGCCTTGTTTTCTGGCTTCTGATCCAGTTTTAAAAGTATTTGTGCATGCTTTATGCGATAACCCTTTCCGCCTTTTTGCACTAATAATTTCAATTCTTGTTTTTCCTCTTCTGTCAGGGTGACAATGTAACGTGGCATATTTGCATCCTCCTATACCTTTTCCTTAGAGTATAGTATATTTGCACGTTCTTGTAAAGTCATGCTACTAACTGGATACATTAGTAGTTTAAATTGGCAAAAAATAATGATAAAAATATTTTTTGAATTTCCTTCATGTCGTCAACTTCAATGATAGGTGGGACCTGTTCTTTGTTTACTGCGACTCAAATTTTGACTTGATTTTTCTTTTGTCCATGCTATAATAATATTAAAAATCAACGTTTGCTTTCTTGTTTTCTGCTTTCAAAAATGACCACATATCTGACCATAGACAGCTTTGGAGCATATGGAAACAACGGATACAAGACCGCCAAAGAGAATTTGCCATGGAGCGTAAACGGCTATAAAAAAGCATTTTCGGTGGAGATTACATAAAACCGACTCTTCGCAACGCAGAGGTCGAGGGTTCGATCCCCTTCAGGTCCACCATAGGGAAAACCGCATTATTAAAGCGTTTACAGCTTTTAATGCGGCTTTTTGCTTTTTACTAAAATTTGCTGATAGTGCGCTATTAGTGCGCCATTTAGAAAAAATCACATTAAACAATACTTAACATTATGAAAAAATAAGCTGCCGTTTGTAAATCACGACAGCTTATTTTTTTATGAGATTTTTTCTTTTTTCAGCTCCCCGATCTGCTCCTCACTGTTGCGTGAGGTGAGCATTTCACCGAGAATATTTGCCGCTTCAATGTCTGCCTCTTCAATGATATGTAAATACTTGTTGGTGGTTTCAATGTCACCGTGTCCGAGCCGTCCCTGTACTTGCTTGATACTTACACCCCCATATAATAGCGGTGTTGCTGAAGTGTGGCGTAGGCTGTGAAACTTACGGTGTTTAAGGTGATATTTATTCAAAAACTTGCTGAATTGCTTTGTGGGGGTCTGTGGGTTCATTATTTCGCCGTTCCATTGGGTGAAAATCCAGTCGTCACCTTGCCATTGACTGCCCAGCTTTTGACGTTCCTGTGCTTTTTCAAACTGTAAGGCTTGTATAAGTTCTATACAGCTTTTATTTACCGTTACTGTTCTGACCTCATAATCTTTAGGCGGTTTTATAATCGTTTCCTCTCCCTTAACCTTGACCGCTGCCCGTTCAATGGTGATCTTCGACTGCTGAAAATCCACATCGGAGAATTTGAGGGCTACAAGTTCACCGCGCCTTGCTCCTGTGAAGATAGCAAGCTGTATAAGGACCTGAAACTGTAAAGGCTCTTTTTCAAGACAAGTGAGCATTTCTGCCGCTTCCTGCTTGCTGAATATCTCAACCTTCGGCTGCTTTATCTTTGGTAAAGAAAGTTTTTCGGTACTTGCCGGGCTTTCGGGGATAAGGCGAAGCTTTACCGCCTGCCTTAAAATGGATTGTAATATATTCAGTCTGCGGTGCACCGTTGAAGCGGCAAGCCTTTGTCCTTCCTCGTCTATTTCTCCTGCCCTGTTTTCTTTTGGCATTGTGGATAGCTGCTGTATAAATGCTTGTACGTGGGCGGGGGTGATGTCTTTAAGCTTTAAGTGCCCCATAGCAGGTATAATCAGCTTATTTATTAACGCTTTGTAGGTGTCAACGGTGGTCGGGGAAAGGGTGGTGCTTATTATGTCCAGGTATTGGGGGATAAAATCGGCAAGACGCATTGAAGAATTTGCAACATTACCGCTTTCGCATTGCCTTTCAAACTCGGCTGCTTGCTTGTGCAGTTCCTTTTCGATTTGCCGCTTTGTCATTCCTTCGGTGGGTTTCCAGGTCATTGTGTAGGGCTTTAGGCGGTTGCCATTTATGTCGTAGCCTTTGTATACTCGGATTGAGTAGGAGATTATTTCGCCGTTTTTATTCTTGCGGGGGGTTATTGAGGGCAATTGGGACACCTTCTTCCTTTAATATGTTTTCTTCTATATTTATTGAACAAAAAACATTTTTAATATTTTCGCTTTTTAAGTTCCTGATGTAGTTATGAATTTCAGATAATAACATATTTCCTATTGTTTTGCTCAAAAAAGAGAAAGAGGCACGGATATTCGGCTTACATATATCAGCAGTCGTTATAGAAACATTGTTGCCAACGTGTCCAAAATCGGTAAACATATAGAGAGATAAATTGCTGATAAACTCTTCTACATCGTTACCACAAAGCATAGCAGATAAAGCTTGTAATCCCTGATAGCTATGATTGATATTTTTTGTTTTTATTCTTTTTATTATAGCAGGAGCTGTTTCAATAATATTAAAACAACTAAGTGCTTGGTTCCATTCTTCACACTCA
>DNUB01000061.1:0-2507 GCA_003508605.1 Oscillospiraceae bacterium
TTTCAATCAAGAATTAGTATTAAACAACAACATTAAACTGAACGTCGGTTTCCAAGCTTGAAATCCTTCCGCTTTCGTCATAGGTGATAGGTTCTGTGCCGCTGCAATTTTCCCCGGTCCCGATTTTTTCTGCGGAATTTGTGCTTTTGCATTCATCGGAGACTCCGTCTCCGTTCTCCTCGGTCTTAACCCCGGTTACAGTCTGTAATCCGTCGCTCCTGCCTTCTTCGATTCTTTCCTCCGGCTTATCCCTGTTTTCCTCGATTCTTTGTGCCAATGCTTCCGCTTCCTTCTCTGCCTTGGCATTGTTTTCTTCGGCTTCCTCCTTCAAGGCCTCGTCCGTGCTGTATTTATGCTTCCAAGCGTCCTCGTTGATTTCGCCCGCATATCCCATAGCACGATCCATAGTGGCCTTATCGCCCCTTGCCCTTGCCTCGTAAAACACCTTCATAGGCGTTCTTATAACGTTCATGGCATTGTTTGCGCCGATAAGTCCTTCCTGCGTCTTGGCTATCATACGCTGTATCCTCCTAAAATGTCGATTTTTATTGGGAAAGTCTTTTATCCTCCCGCTCCTCATCGCCGCTTATCATAAAAGGTACGGCAATCGGCGGGAAACCCGCATTCGTAAACGGGTAAGCAAAAAGCTGATTGTAGGGCAGTATGGCGTGGGGATCTATTCCCATGCTCCCTGCTCTGTCTTTGCTGCGGTTATCAAGGCGTTCCCTTTCCTCCAGCTCGTCTAAAGTCTTAAAGTTATTTTTCGGCAAATTTTCATTATGACCGGTTATCATTGCTTCACGCTCCCTTCGGCTTTATTTTCTGCCGAAAAAGCGAAATAATTCCTTTGAAAATCTGCCAAATTTAAATTTATTTAAGCTTTATCTTCGTACTCTGCATTTTCGGGATCTCTTTCCTCTATAAGCTCTCCCTCTTTGTTATATTTGCCCTCCGTTCTGATATCCTCATTTTCCTCGACTTCCGCTTTTGCTTTCTTTTCTTCCGTGCCCTCGGCTTTAACGCTCTCGCTTGATTCCGCCATCAGCTTTGCTTGTGTTTCCTTGGCGGTTTCAATGCCCTTATTTACCTTTGAAAGCTCTTTTTCTTTATACGAAGTATCTGCGCCCCTGCTTTTGTCGGTTTTAATCTCGGCTTTTAGAATGTCGGCTCTTCCCTCCGACCGGGCTATAACGCCGCCCACCGCTTTAGACTGCTCTAAGGTGTTTGCTGCGGCTAAAAGATCTGCGGTATCGGTTAAAGAAAAGCCGTCCTGTCTCTTTTGCCGAGCTGCGCCGTCCGATTTGGACCCCGGGGTCTCCTTAACCTGATTTTCCTGTCGAATCTCCCCTTGACGCTGTCTTATCCGTGCGTTTAAATCGGCTATCTGCTGCTGTATTTCTCTGCGCTTGTCGGCTAACGCCTGTGCGTCGCCGCTTTCGTCCTTTGAAAGCTGCTGTAACTGCTTCTGCAGACCTGTTATCTGAGATTGAAGGCTTTTGATCATAGGGTCCTCTCCCTGTGCCCTTGTAACCTTTTGAGCTGAAGAATTGTCGGCTTTTACTCCTGTGATATTCATAAGTTTTACCTCGCTTTTATGTAATAAAATTTTGGTATCGGCTTTTGTAATCGCTTCTGTATTTATTATCGTCGGTTATTCCCTAAAAATCAAGTTAAATGCCGTGAAAAGAAAAAAATTGGGTGTGAACCGAAATCAATATGGTATTATTCAGGTATGCAGCATCACCGTTAAGGTAAATTTTCCGTTTTCTGCGGCAATATCTATATCGCCCCTGTATTTCTCGGCACATCTCTTTATGTTGGACAAGCCTATTCCGTGAACCGACTTATTTTCCTTTTCGGTAAGGGGCAGCCCGCTGTTTTTGTCAAAATCAAGCCGTCCCGTGAAGGAATTTTGGCATTTTATAAAATATAAGCTGCCCTTTGAATAGGAACAAAGATATATTTCCTTTTCCTGTTCATTTTCACAAGCCTCTATGGAATTTTGCAAAGCGTTGTTAAGAATAATACCGACGTGATAGGCGTCAATGGTCTTTTTAGTCGGAAATGCAAAGCTGTGGGTAAGTGCGATTCCCCTTTTTGCCGCCTCCGCCGTTTTTTGCGCAAGTATTATATCCGTTATGCCGTTTCCCGTGTTATGAGAGAAATCAAGGCGGTTTACGGTTTCAGTCATTGTCCCCAAATAATCCGAAAGCTCCTTGTCATCGCCGTACTTCCTTTGTATATAAAGAGAAATGCTTTCAAGATTGTTTTTCATATCATGACGCAATCCTCTTATATCCGCATATATGTCCTGTATCTCCTTTACCTCTTTTTCCGTCTCCCGTACCTGATTTTCCAGCATTCGGGTCTTTTCCTTTTCGCTGTTATAATCCGCCAGCCGCTGAAAAATCTTTATATAAGCCACGTTGGTCAGCATAAGACAAATATCCGACATTAAAATCCAGAAGGAGGACAAAAAATATTCCTCCATAATAACAAAATATTCA
>DNUB01000061.1:2830-3117 GCA_003508605.1 Oscillospiraceae bacterium
ATAACAAAATATTCGCCGCCCGAAACCTTTTCAAAAAATTCCCCATAAGTAGTGCTTACATACTGATTCATCATTTTTATCATAACGGAAATACAGACGGAGGATATAAAGGGGAGAATAAGGAGCATATTTTCATAGCGGGAAAAAGCGGCGGTCTTGTTTTCAAAGCTTTTCTTAATAAGCCGCAGATAAATATTGTAAATCAATATATAAACCGTTACAGCCAAAATAGAGTCCGCTATGTCAAACCACATAAAAATTTGCTCCCGGTAGGCGGCATAGTATTC
>DNUB01000061.1:3412-4771 GCA_003508605.1 Oscillospiraceae bacterium
GGCGGCATAGTATTCGGGGCAGCTTTCTTCAAAAAGAACAACGGCCATATCCCAAAGAGTGAGCATAAAGCAGTAGTCGAAAACATGGAGAATAGACACCATAAGCTCTCTTCCGCCGCATACCGCAAAAGCACAGAATAAAATCCTGTTCCATGAGCCCTTGAAAAAAAGCCTTAAAATCAGTATAAGACCCAATAAGTACACTAAAATATAAAAAAATATGTCAAAGCGGTTTCTGTAAAAAAACACAAAGGGAAAATAAGACGCCAGCTGTATTACCGTTAATGAAAAAACGCACATTACAGATGCAGCTCTTCCCTTTAATTTAGGCTGCAAAAAGCCCTTGGCGAAATAATAACCCAAAAAAGAATTGGCGGCATAGCGAAACAGAAGAATAAACCAGTACCACAGATCATACATTGACGATACCCCCGTTTTCCGCATAGCGCATATAGGCTTTTACAAATTCGGGGTACTTCTTTTTTGATAAAATAAGCGTCTCGCCGTTTATCAGCTTTATTTTCTCATAGCTGTAAGCGCAAATGCTCTCCATATTAACAAGAAAACAGCGGTGACAGCGGAAAAAAGAACCTGTCAGCTCCCGCTCCAGCTCCTCCATTTTCCGATATGCCTCCAGCGTTCCCCTTTTTGTGTGAAACACCGCCTTTTTGTTGCTGCTTTCAATATAGTAAATATCCTTTAAAAGCAGCTTTTGACTGTCTGCGAAAACCTTCACCACTATAAAGGGGTCCGTGCTTGCAAGCTCCTTTAGCGCAGAGGAAAACACTTGTATAAATTTTTCCTTGTTTACCGGCTTTATCAGATAGTGAAAGGCGTTTACGTCAAAGGCCTGCTCCATATATTCGGAATAGGCGGTAACAAAGATTATAACTGATTTTTTGCCGTTTCTGTTTTCCCGGCGAAGCCTTTTGGCTGTTTCTATACCGTCAAGCTGCCCCATTTCTATATCAAGAAAAATTATATCAAAATAAATTTTTGTCCTTATAAGCTCCTCGCCTGCTGAAAACAAGCTGATTTCCGCCCTGGGGCAGCTTTGCTTTACCAAAAGAAAAACCTCCTGCCTGATTTCGGCGTTATCGTCGCATATGGCTATTCTCATTTTGCACCTCTGTTTACGGCAGTATTATGCCGAATCCTTTTTACAGCCGCAGCTTAAAAAAGGAACCGCATACTATAGACAAATATTATTGTACCATAAACGAGAAATATTTTCCGCATTTTTGGCGTGAAATATAGAGTTTTCGGCGTAAAAAAAGAGCCGCTGCATCAAGCGGCTCTAATGGAATTTGATTAAGCGGTTCAATGAGGGGCAACGCCCCGAATTTATGAAAAATCCGA
>DNUB01000060.1:0-2811 GCA_003508605.1 Oscillospiraceae bacterium
ACATCCGGATTTTGATTATAAAAAAACGGATGCGGGAGAAAAAACGGCATTGCGGCAAGCAGTTGATTTTATATTTTATACAGAGCAGGGGTGCTATGAACAACGATAAAAAAGTAAAATATGTAAAAATAGGCGACGAGCCTGTTCAGAAGAAGAAAAAGAAAAAGCCGGATTACGGCTTGGGGGAGAAAATAACCCCCGCTAAGGTAATACTCAAAACCCTCGGCATTATCGGCACTACCGTTTCCGCTATGGTTTTGGTGGTTATAATAGCCATGTGCATAGTGGTCACGGGACTTGCCCTTTATGTTACGCAGTTTGCCGAAACGGACTTTGACGTAAGCTTAGAGGACGCAGAGCTTAACTCCTCTACCTTTATTTACGGGTATGACAGCGACGGAAACGAGGTGCAGCTGAAGCAGCTCAGCTCCGACGAAAACCGTGTGCTTATCAAGCTTGAGGATCTGCCTCAGCATGTTATCGACGCATTTATTTCCGCCGAGGACGCCCGCTTTTTGGAGCATGAAGGCGTAGACTGGAAAAGAACCGTTGCGGTAACCGTGCGTATGGTGGTAAGCGGAGGCACGGAGGGCGGCTCTACCATTACGCAGCAGCTGGTAAGGGATATTACCGGGGACAAGGAGGTTTCCATAGGAAGAAAGCTCCGAGAGGTGTTCCGTGCCCTGGAGCTTGAAAAGAAGTATTCAAAAAAGGATATTCTCGAAAGCTACCTTAACAGGATAGGCTTCGGCGGTACCTCCTACGGAATAGCTTCCGCATCGATACAGTACTTTGATAAAACCCCCGATAAGCTTACCGTTGCGGAGGCGGCGATTCTTGCGGGTCTGATCCGTTCCCCCAGCAGCTTTAACCCTTATGCAAATCTTTCAAAGGCAAGGGAAAAACAGCTGCGCTGCCTTGACAATATGTACGAATACGGTTATTTGACCACACAGGAGTATAATCAGGCGGTAAAGGAGCAGGTAAAATTCCGTCTGCCTGTAAAGGGCGACGATTTCGGCTATGTTGACGAGCGTTATAATGAATTTTACGGCATTCAGGAGGACGGCGAGCTCAGCGACCCTTATTACGAAAACGTTTCCTGGGAGGAGCTTGGCGTTTCCGAAAGCGAGTCTTATGTTCCTTATAAATGGAAGGGCAACTATGAGGTTTCCCAGAATTGGTATGTTGACGCTGCAATAGATCAGATAATCACCGATTTGGCGGAGCTTAAGGATATTTCCAAAAGTGCGGCAAGGACGCTTTTCTACAAGGGCGGCTACAAGGCTTACCTTAATATGGATATAGA
This sequence comes from Oscillospiraceae bacterium, assembly GCA_003508605.1. Lineage (GTDB taxonomy): Bacteria > Bacillota > Clostridia > Oscillospirales > Ruminococcaceae > Ruminiclostridium_E. Next base: position 1,310 of record DNUB01000060.1, read on the forward strand.
AATGCAGAATCAGCTGGAGGAACTGTTCCTTGACCCCTCTCTTTGTTTAAAATTCTACAGCAGCGAGCCTATTACGGATTTGCCCGAAACGGCGGAAAATGAAATAGAAATAGCCAAAAGAAACCTTATGCAGGGCTCCTTTATAATAACCAATCACAGCGGCACGGTTCTTGCCCTGGTGGGAGGGTTAGGCGAAAAGGAGGGCGACGGCTGCTTTAACCGAGCCACCATGGATACACAGACCATAGGCTCTACCGTAAAGCCCTTGTCGGTTTATTCCTTGGCGGTGGAAAACAATCTTCTGACCTACTCCACCTTTTTAAAGGATCAGTCGGGCAAGGTTTCCGTGGGAGCCATAGGCGGCACATACGGACCCTATGACGGCTACGATCCCTCCGACAATACGGTTCGCTGGCCTCATAACTTTCAGGAAACAGGCTTCGGCGACGGACTTTACTACCCCGCCTGGTATGCCGTGCAAAAATCCAAAAACACCATGGCGGTTTACACTTTAAGCCTGGTGGGACTGCAAAACGCATTTAATCAGCTTACCGAAAAGCTGCATTTCAATCTTGATCCGGTAAACGACTTTTCATACTCCCCTCTTGCCATGGGACAGTTTACCGAGGGCGTCACCCTTATTTCCCTTGCCGCCGCTTATGCGATGATAGGCAACGGAGGACTTTATTATCACCCTTATCTGTACTCAAAGGTAGTGGATCAGGACGGACGGATCGTACTGTCGCAAAACACCGTGGGAGAAAGGGTTATCTCCTCCGATACGGCCTATATCACAGGCAGACTGATGCGGAAGGTGGTGGAGGACGCAGGAGCCTCGGGAAGCTATGCCGATTTGGGCAATATTGAGGTATTGGGTAAAACGGGTACCGCAAACGACGAATCAACCTATACCTTTGTGGGCATTACTCCCGAATATGTGGGCTGCTACCGCTTAAGCAGGGATAACCATCAGGCAATATACATGAACTCGGGCTGGCAGATCATACCTAAGGTTTGGGGCGACGTTATGAAGGTTATTACCGCAGACGAACCCGCTCAAAGCTTTGTAAAAGACCCCAATGTTGTAATACTTGATTACTGCACCAAAACGGGATTTATTGCGGGAGAGAACTGCACCGAGACCCAAAAGGGCTATTACAGAAAGTCCAAAATACCGCAGATATGCGACGGAGACAAGGATCACGACTCCTCGTATTATGTGGAGCATTACGGTGTTAATGAGATCCCCCTTTACGACTGATATTATTGCTCGCCGATTTTTCTGTTTGCCCGTCTGCCGAAATTCTTTGTCGGAAATCCCTGAAATATGCGCATATTGCTGCGTCTTTCTTCCTCGAACTTCGGCAGGATTTGTATTAAGCTCACTTCTTTGGCGGCATTGCCGCCCTGCGGTGCTAAAGCCCGCTGAATCGAATTAGGGACAAGGTCTGCAATTCGATTAAAGAACATTCAATGAGGGGCAACGCCCCGAATTTATGAAA
>DNUB01000060.1:3124-10376 GCA_003508605.1 Oscillospiraceae bacterium
CCCGAATTTATGAAAAATCCGGATTTTGATTATAAGAATACTATGCTGTTCCCCCGCCTTCTGCCTGCGGCAAAAGACGGGGGAATAATACTAATACCGAATCGTCTTACAGACTACCTTGCATAAATTCCGCAGTCAGTCTGCCCTGCCGTATCGCATAGGGCTGCAGCGGGCTTCCCTGCACTAAGCACAGCTTTTCGCAAATTTGTCTGCAAGCCGATCAAAAAAAGCACAGCATTTTCAAAAAATCACAGCATTTTGAAAAGGAGAAAAATATGTATCGTTTAGTTTGCCCCTGCCTTTTCGGCTTGGAAAAGACCTTGTCCTTTGAAATAAAAAGAGCGGGGGGAGAAAATATAAAGGTCAGTGACGGAAGAGCGTTTTTTGACGGAGACGAAAGAGTTATTGAAAAAATGAATATCACCTCCTCCGTTGCCGAAAGGGTTCAGATAGTTTTGGGAGAGTTTGGGGCGGCTACCTTCGACGATATTTTTGAAGGGGCAAAAAACGTTCCCATTGAAGAATTTGCGGGAAGGGACGACGCATTTCCCGTGGCAAAGGGACATTCGGTAAATTCAAAAATCACCAGCATTCCCGCCGTACAGCGCACCGTAAAAAAAGCACTCGTACTGCGTATGAGCAAAAAATACCGCTCTGACGCTTTTTCGGAAAAGGGACAGACCTTTCCCGTTCACTTTCTTCTGCAAAAGGACAGAATGCTGCTCACTCTGGATACCACAGGTGCAAGTCTGCATAAAAGGGGATACCGAGCCTTGTCGGGAGAAGCTCCCATAAGGGAAACCTTAGCGGCGGGGATTGCGGATATTGCCCATATAAGAAGCACCGATACCGTATGCGATCCTTTTTGCGGCAGCGGAACGATGCTTATCGAAGCGGCTATGAAAATGCTGAATATTGCCCCCGGACTTAACCGCAGCTTTATTTCCTCGGAGTGGCGCTGTTTTCACAAGGAAATCTGGCAGGAGGAAATCACGGCGGCAAGGGACAGAATCAAAAAAGAGGATATCCTGCTTTACGGCTATGACAGTGATCCCGCCATTATAAGGCTTGCGGGGGAAAACGCATGGAAAGCGGGGGTGGATAAATATATAAATTTTGAGGCAAGGGATATAAGGGATTTTACTTATCCGAAGGAGCCCTGCAAAATTATCACCAATCCGCCGTATGCGCAGCGTATGATGACCGAGGAGCAGGTATCGGAAATTTACCGCACCATGGGAAAAAGACTGCTCCCCTTAAACGAAAACAGTCTTTACGTTATCACCTCGAGAGAGGATTTCGGGGATTTGCTGGGGAAAAAGGCGGATAAGGACAGAAAGCTCTATAACGGTATGCTGAAGTGCAGACTTTATTCCTATGCCAATTCTTTAAAAAGGCAATAATTCTTAATGCACTGACCTGAGAATATGTTCTTAAGGAAACGATATCACAAATAGGGGAAAACCCCGAATGACATTTACCACAGGCTGCTGAGCCACTCGAACAAAGCAAATCTTATCTGCACGGGGCTGTCGTTCTGTTCGATGCGCTTTGATTCCTCCTCGGACAGCCCTGAGTTAAGATGACTTTCGGGCTTGCACAAAAAAAGCTCCCCGTCATTATCGGTTTTGTCCTCCACCGCACCCAAGCACAGCGGCGGAAACATTACGCACCACCAGTTATGCCCTTCGCCTTCTCCTATAAGCAAGCGCAGAGCGTCATAGTTTCCTGCGGGGGCTACAAAGCTGCCGTAATTGCGGGTGGTAAAATAAATATTCTCCACCGAGGCGGTTATATTGTAATCATAGCCTTTGCCGCTTACAAACTGCTGTGATTTTTCGGTGATCATCGCAAGATTTTTTCTTGCCGCTTCCTTTGCTTCTTCAGCCGACCTGCAATCCTTAAATATCTCCTCCATATCGCTTAGCAGATAATCTCTCAGCTCATATTTAAGCCGCTGATCCTCCTCGCTGTCGGAATTGGCTAAGATATGAAGTCTGAAAAGCTTATGGGGCATTTCCTCGCATTCCTTGGCAAACACCGTAAAGCTGCCGAAAAGCACCGCTGCCGCCGCACCCAAAAGCATTGAAATCGTAAGTATCCTTTCCCTTGTGATTATTTTCATTTTGCTTAATATTTTTTTCATTTCCGACCTCCCTTATGATATTGTTTTTAGAGATTTCCTTTTGCTGATTTCATTATTGGAAGTATTTGGTATAATATACAGATTAGGGGAAAATATAAGGCTGGTTTTTTACAAATTGTTTCATTTTTTGCTTTACGCTCATCATTTGAAACGGTTTTTATTGACAAACGCTTGTTTCGGTGATACAATATTCTCGCATAGCAGCAAAACGAAAACAAAAATTCTTAATGCACAATAAGGAGATATTTTATGAAACCTAAAAACATAAAAACAAAAATCGTTGCGGGAGTCTTGGCACTGTCGGTTTTCGGCGGGCTGCTTACAGGCTGTGACAACGGATCGCTTTTCGGCGGTCAGGGCGCAAGCGGCGGAAAGAAAACCATCAATGTTTATTCCACGGCGGAGGATTTTCGAAACGAAAACGCACGCAATATGCTTAACGAAAAATTCCCCGAATACAAAATAAATGTAATAGACATAAGCACCGGTTCTCTTTCCGCAAAATTAGCGGCGGAAACTCCCTCGGATACCGATATCGATATTATTTTAGAGCTGGAAACCTCCTATCTCGAAAGATTTTCCGATAAGCTGGCGACTCTTGACGGAGTGGATTTCGGCGCATTTCTTGACGAATATGTTCCCGCAAGCCATAAGTACACCCCTTGGGTTTTTCTCAGCGGTGCGGTTATTGTCAATAAGGCAATGCTGGACGAAAAGGGAGTGGCCATGCCCAAATCCTATGACGATTTGCTTAAGCCCGAATATAAGGGGCTCATCTCCATGCCCAACCCCAAAACCTCGGGCACGGGATATATTTTCCTGCTTAATATGGTCAATACAAGAGGTCAGGACGCCGCCTTTGAATATTTTGACAAGCTTACCGAAAACATTGCGGGACAGGGATATCCCACCTCAGGCTCGGGTCCCATAAACGCTTTGGTACAGCGTGAAGCCGCAATCGGGCTGGGTATGACCTTCCAGGCGGTGACCGAGAACAACAAGGGCTCGGATTTCGAGATCGTATGGTTTGAAGAGGGCGCACCCTACTGTACCTATTCAAGTGCGGTTATTGAGGGCAAGGAAAAGGACGAGGACATTATGAAGGTTTTTGACTATATCCTTTCCGATGTTTCACCCGCAGACAAAAAGCTTTTCTTCTTTGAAAAGGTGTTTAAGGAGCAGGAAACCACCGTTAAAAACTATCCCGAAAATATTAAGTACGGAGATATGAAGGGCTTAAGCGATATGGATTTAAAGGAGTCGTTGCTTGATAAATGGAATCACTGACAGTAAAAAATTTAAATAAGAGGTTTGAGGGCAGAGACGCTCTCTGCGACATAAGCTTTGACGTTAAGGGCGGAGAGTTTTTGTCAATATTAGGTCCTTCGGGCTGCGGGAAAACCACGCTGCTGAGAATTTTAATAGGTCTTGCTTATGCCGATTCGGGCAGCATTATCCTTGACGGCGAGGATATAACCAACGCAAAGCCCGATAAAAGGGGAATGGGCATTGTGTTTCAGAACTATGCCCTGTTTGAGAATATGACTGCGCTTAAAAATGTGGAGTACGCCATGCGGTTTAAGCCCGAGCTTAAGGAAAAGGCTCACGAAACCGCACTCAGGCTTATTGAACAGGTGGGGCTTTCCGATCATAAGAACAAGTATCCCGCAGAGCTTTCGGGAGGACAGATGCAAAGGGTGGCTATTGCCAGAACATTGGCACTGAACCCCAAGATCATACTTCTGGACGAGCCTATGAGCGCACTTGACGCCGCCACCAGGCTTACTCTCCGTGAGGAGCTGAAAAGAATACAGGCACAGTACAACACGACGATGATATATATTACCCACGATCAGGAGGAGGCCTTTGCCTTAAGCGACAGAATAATGGTTATGGGAAACGCTCATATTCATCAGATAGGAACTCCCGAGGAAATTCTCGACCACCCGGCGGACGATTATGTGCGCAGCTTTGTAATCGACAATATCAACAAGAAAATCGCTTCCTTGATGAAATATGCGTCAGGCGGTGAAAAATGAACAGACAAAGAAATGTATCGATAACCGCCTCAAAGCTTTTGGTGGGCGTTTTTTTTCTTGCCGCAGTGGTTCTGCCGCTGTTTAACCTGCTTGTTAACCTGAAGGACGCAGACTTCCAAAAGATTTTTTCAAATCCCGCAGTGGGAAGCGGAATACTTCACTCGGCGCTGGTTTCCCTTTGCGCCGCCGCAATTTCCGTCGTCCTTGCTCTTGCCCTTGCCTGGTGTATGGCGAGAACGAATATTAAGCTGAAAAGCCTGTTCAGGGTGCTTATTACTCTGCCTATGCTTGTGCCCTCCATATCTCACGGCATGGGACTTGTGATTCTTTTCGGCTCAAACGGAAAGCTTACCCGCTTTTTCGGAATGTCTCAGGGTATTTACGGCTTTTGGGGCATTGTGGCGGGGAGCGTTATGTATTCCTTCCCCGTTGCCTTTCTTATGCTTTACGATATTTTGCAGTATGAGAACGCCGCACCTTACGAAGCAGCAAGGGTTTTGGGCATTCCCAAGCTTAAGCAGTTTACCGCCATAACCCTGCCCTTTCTGCGCAAGCCGCTGATAAACGTAATTTTTGCCACCTTTACCATGATAGTTACCGATTACGGCGTACCTCTTATGATAGGCGGCACCTACAAGACCCTCCCTGTAATTATGTACGAGGAGGTAATAGGCAGGCTTGATTACAGCAAGGGCGCAGTGTTCGGCTCTATGCTGCTTGTTCCCGCCGTGGCTGCCTTTTTTATAGATATGTTCTGCAAAAACCGCACGGGAGGCAGCAACGCTTCAAAGCCCTTTGAAATAAAGAAAAGCGTTGCCGCCAACACTTTCTCTTATGTATTTCTCGCCTTGGTTTCCGCCGCCGTGGTGTACCCCATATTGTCCTTTGCTCAGCTTACCTTTGCCAATAAATACCCCATAGATATGACCTTTACAATGCATAATATCCAATCTACGGTAAACAAAGGGGCCTTGGACTTTTTGGGCAATTCCGTATTTATAGCGGCAGCGGTTTCCCTTTTAGGCACGGCTGCAGCCTTTATCAGCGCATACTTTACTTCAAGGCTGCCCTCAAAGGGTTCTTCTGTGCTGCATATGCTGTCCATAATTTCGCTGGCGATTCCCGGTATGGTTTTGGGTCTTTCCTACATATTCACCTTTAAGGGCTCCTTTATATACGGTACGTTTGCAATACTTATCTTGGTAAACAGCGTTCACTTTTTCTCCTCTCCCTATCTGATGTTTTACAACAGCATGGGGAAGATAAGCGGAGATCTGGAGGCGGTAGGTGCGACTCTCGGAATAGGCAGGCTGAGAATGATAAGAGATGTTTTTCTGCCTCAGCTAAAGTCAACGGTTCTCGAATCCATTACATATTTTTTTGTAAACTCAATGATGACCATTTCCGCCGTGGCTTTTCTGGCGGGTGCCGATACAAAGCCCCTTTCGCTGATGATCAACCAGTTTGAGGCGCAGACTCTTCTTGAAGCCGCCGCCTTTGTTTCCCTTATGATATTGGGCGTTAATCTTTGCTTGAAGGGGGTTATTGCCCTGATACGCAGGTTTTTCGCAGGCAGGAGAAATAAAGCGGGGAATCAATAAAGGAAACCTCAAAACCTCTTGTCAGCAAAAAACGGATATGACACGCCGACTTTTTGACAGTAAGAATCCCCGAGGACGAAGCCCTCGGGGATTCTTATAATCCATGCTGCTGCTTTACTTGCAGAATAATTTTCTCTTATTATTTCTTTTCTATAGAGGTGATGTTGTTCTTAACACAAATGGTATTTCCGTCCATAACCAAGCCGCTGCAGGTGAAGCGCATATTTAGTCCGTCGGTTTCGCCCTTAACGCTGACCTCTTCGTCGGAATCTCCCAGCATACTCTTCAAGGTGTCATAATACTTATCCGCCGATGTGATCACAAGACTTACGCCGCCCGCTCCCTCCGATCCGTGAAAATTATCAAAGGGGACAAGACTGAAAAGCTTTTTGGCTGACTCATCTTCCAAGCTGATAGTTATATAATCGATATCTCTTTCCTTGCGCATAGCAGCATCAAACAGATAGCTTGCCTTACCTGCAAAGGAGAATTTTCCGCTGAGATTTATGTCCTCTTCGGCAAGTCTTATTTCGCTTGTATCCTTCTCATTTACGCAATAGGCAGATTTAATGTCCTCTACCGTTAGGTCTCCGACCTTATCGCCGATCTTAAGCTTTTGCCAGCTTCCCTTTTTACCGAAGGGTCTTTCCTCGGTTTTCGTTCCCACAGGCACATAAAACGCAATATTCGCTTCATAGATTAAGGTTCCACTGTCTTTTTTACAGCTTAAAATTTCTTCCTTGACGGCCTTGCTTCCGTCCACAAGAGTTAATTCGGGAATGTCCGAGGTGCCGTAAAGGCTGTTGTCGGCGGAATTATCGGCAGGGGTTTTCTTTTCCTCGGCGGAAGTCTGATTTTGTTTTTTCGTTTCTTCGGGCGCACCCTCTACGCCTGTGCAGGCGGTTAAGGTCATTGCGGCTGCAAGAAGCAGGGATAATATGGTTGCTTGTTGTTTCTTTTTCATAAAAACACCTCACTTTATTTTTTTAAATATCCAAAATCAACAAGAAAAGATTTCCTTACTTATATTATAACCTTCGGTTAATCCTCACTGCAAGCATAAAAATTAAGATTTCCCCAAAAAACATTGTTTTTGTTAAAAACAAACAAAAAAACGGCGCTGTTTTGTGGATTATTTTTTATCGGTAATCAAAAAAGTTATAGAAAATATTATCGCTTTTTGTCATACAAAAAATAAATTGCAAAACGGTTACAAATGAATTGCAAAGCGGTTACAAAGGGATTACAAAACAGTTACAAGCCGCAGTCTTTACAATCAATTAAATGAACCCCGCCGCCTAATGAGGCTATGCCTTTTGCTTGCGGCAAAAGGCAGGGGACGTCGTATTTTGATTATCCAGGCAATTTCGTTATTTCTTTTTTCGGAAAACAAAATCCCGCCTCTTGCTTAAGCAAAAGACGGGAATTTTGTATTTCAATTGTGATAATCAAAATCCGATGTCCCC
>DNUB01000240.1 GCA_003508605.1 Oscillospiraceae bacterium
AATGCTTTTTTCCTTATTTTTTGTAAGTGCTTTTGCTTTTTTGAGTTTGTTGATGCTGTCATTAAAATTGTTATGAGGGTGGGGGTTGGGGCTGCTCTTTTTTGGGTGGGTCTTGGTGAATGCGCATTATTCTTTTGTTTTGGCAGCCTTTTTATTTTATCTTTTTATGATTTTGGAAGCGGAACCTTGTCTGATATTTATCCGCCCTTCTGACAGGCAAAAGCCTTTGAAAAATAAATTTTCAGCCTGCGGAAATCTTCCGATAACCGACTTTGCAAGATTTGCAAGCGGTTTTTCGCAGGCTGAAAGTTTTTTATTTTTTTAGAACCGTCCCTTACTTCTTCTCCGGCATATTCCCGGTTTTCTCCAAATAATCCTCGTCGATAATTACATTTTTCTCGGCGGCCTGACGTCTGCCGTAAATCAGGGAGGGGCTTACCCCGCTGTTTCTCATCAGTGCGTCCATTACGTGCTTTGTTTTATGGGAAAGAGGCACTCCGTCGGGGTCAAGGGGGAGGCTTTCTTCGTCAAAGCCGTCGTTCCGCTCTATATTGCTTAAAATTTTTGCAAAATCGTCTGCGGCGCTGCTTTCGCCGCCCTTTTCGGTTTTCCGCTCTTCAAGCTTCGGCATCTGCGCTACCGAACGGTATGCTCCCGCCGCCTTTGCCGCCCTGCCCGTCGGTCCCTTGGGCGGTATCCGGCTTTCCTCGTCGGGACGAAATTCAATGGAAAACCGTCCCTTCTTTTCCTCCTTTTCGGAAGCAAGGGGCTTTTCCTCTGCGGGACTGTGTTCGGTCTCATGACGCTGCGCTAAATCGGAACGCTTTTTTCCTATCTCCTCGGATATCAGCTTCAGCTCCTCCTCCGCCTGTTCCGATCTTTCCCTGCCGTCTATCAGCGTGACAAAATTGTCCTTGTCCTTTTTATCCTCTTCAAATTCGGGAAGCTTTATGCGAGGCGGCTGATGCTTAACAGGCTCCTCGGTATGGAACTCCACGTCGGATCTTTGCTCCCATTGCCGCTTCACCTGCTCCGACTTTTCGGAATAATCGGTTTTTTTCCGCAGGCTTTCCCCCGTCTCCTCCGTCAGCTTGGGATTGTCCCGCTCCGTGTAGGGAATACTCTTATTGCCCTCCGAGGGCTGCTGTTCTTTGTAAGAAATATTTCCGTCGGAAGATAAATTTTTCCGCTGCTCTGGATAAGAAATATCCTTCTCCTCTTCGCTGACAGGAAAATCCTCCAAATCCGGGAAGCGGGGAGTTTTTTTCTCCTCTCGGCTTAATGCGCCGCTTTGAGCAACGCTCTTTTTTAAATTCTCGGAAGGGATATCGCTGCTTCCGCTTCTTTCGTTTTGCCTGCGAATGCGCTCCTGCTCCGCTATCAGCAGGATTTCCCTCTGCGCTTCTCTTGCGGAAGCGGCGGCTCTGCTTTCCACAGGGGTTTTCGCTCTGCCGCTCTTATCCTGCTGTGAGAAATCCTCCCCTGTAAACACATCGGATTTTACGGGAATAAGGGCTTCCTTTTCCGCCCTCGTATCCTGAACAGGGATCTCGTGGTAGCTGGTGGGGCTTGCTCCCCTTATTATCCGAGCGACGGGGGGAGAGGACTTTTCCGCCGCCTTCTTTTCGCTGCTTGCGGGGGGGAGCTTTTCCTCGCTGTCAACAGGCTTTAACACGCCCTGCTTCTCCAGCTCCCTGCGGTCTATTCTTGCAAACTGATACGGCTTTACCTGCGCCCTTGTGCCGTCGGGACGAATCATTTCCTCCTGCACTGCGGCAAGAACGCTTTGCTTTGCCCTTGACATCTTCTGATTTGCCAGCTGCTGAGAATACTCGACAAAGTCGTCAAAATCGCTGTCGGTGGCACGTCCGCTTATAACGTTGGTTCTCATAACGTCAAAATTGCCCGACCATTCGGCAAAATCCCGCTGGCTGATCTCAAAGTTTACCTTTTCCGCCATTTTGCGGTAGAGACCTTCGGCTTTTTCGTTGAATAATGCTATTTCGCTTTCCGTCAAGGGCTCGGGAGCGTCCGCCTCCATAAGCTCTCGACAGCTGCTTCCGTCTCGGCGGACGGTATCGCAGTAATCCGAGGTATAGTGCTCGTTTTTAAGGTAGTACTCCCCGCACTTCGCACAATGCTGCAAATACCCTCCCATATTCACAATGGAATCGATCTCCAGGTCGATCATCGCCTTAAAGCATGAGGGGGCGAACACGTTCTCGGGAATTTTTGTCAGAGATTTCAGTATAATTTTGGCAACGCTGTCGTTATGCTCGGGCAAATGCCCCTTAATGGCGGCGAATGCATCCATGGCCTCCCAATCGGACATTACGCCCTCTTTTGAGGAAACGTAGGGCTGACTGTCGGCAAAGCTTACATCTTTAAATAGATTTTTCACTATCTCCTTTGAAACTCCGCCGTAAACAAAGGGTGCGCCTACGGTCCTTCCCGGCTTGCAGAATTTTACCGAGCCGATGGTTTCCAGGGAGTAGCCCTGCTCATTGGCAGCCACGCTGAACATCAGGTCAAAAAAGTTAAGCCTTACCGCCGCTTCTTCGGCGGAGGACAGCCTGCCGCCGAAAATAAAGTCTATCTTCTTTTTGGCGTACTCCTGTATTTTTAAAAGGTTTATCCACTGGTTTATAGCCCTGTGGGTGCGATATTCGGTGAGCCGCTGAAAAATAGCGTTCTGAAAGGGATCGGTGCAGCCGATCAGACTGTTCCAAAGCGCAGTGGTGGTTATTTCCCCCTGACGGCAGATATATTCGATCCAGCAGTCCGCAACCACCTTGTCAAATACCGTTCTTATGTTGTTTTCCACATATCTGTGGCAGCCGCCGATCGAATTTCTCAGAGAAATGATCCTATCCAAAGGATATTCGCCGCTTTTCATGCATTCACGGCAAAGTCGGCCGCACTCCTCCATAAACCTTGAAAAATCGTATCTGCAAAACCCTAAAAGATTTGAGGGAACAGCTACGCTGTAGGCTTCATTGGAGCTTTTGCCCACAATATTCAATGTACAAGATGTATTTAAACTCATATAAATCTCTTTTCAGCTTATTTTACGGGGATAAGGGTTATTCCCCGCCCCCTGCTTCGGTTTTTGCGGCGGTAGTGGTGGCTGCGGCGGTTTGAGAAGGCTTTTTGGTTTCCTCGCCCGAGCCTGTTTCCTCTCCCTCATTATCCTTTGGTGCAAAAATTTCCTCGACGGTGAGGGTTATGCCGTCGATGCTCAGCTTATCGTTGCTTATCCAATGCGGATTTACGTCTCTTTCATAGGCGGTGACAAGTACTCGGCGGCAGCCGAAGGTGCGGCGGAAAACCGCAAAGGGATATTCCTTATCCTTAAACGCCTCCTCGACATAGTAGCTTGTAACCAGATGCTCGTCCTTTTGCTCCGCATAGTATACAAGGCGGTACTTCCCGTCCTCGGTCACAAGGTAATTCATGCTGCGGGTCGAAAAATCTATATCCTGATCCTGATCCGTAAACATATCGGTGGCCACAAATCTTACCGAAATGCCGAAATAGGAGGACATAACGCTGTATGCTAAGCCCCCCGCCACAAACATTATAAGCAGCAGAGTGCCCATTACGGTTTTGCAGGACTCCCCAACGCCGCAGGACAAGAAAATAACTGCGCTTACTATAACGGGAGGGATAATAATATACCACTGTCCGAAGCCCACTATCATCAGAATAAGGGACTCTACGGGAATTATCAGAGCGGTGATTACCGTGGGAATCTGTTTTCGGGTAAAAAACATCAGCACGCCGAAAATAAAGTTGACAAATACATAGGATACCATCATAGCACTGAAGTTTTCGATTTCAAGATAACTGTCAAAGGTTCTTAAAACAATGGTACCCAAAAAGTATACATATATAAAGGACAGGAAGGAAATTCCCAAAAGAAACCACCTGTTTTTCAAAAACTTTAATAATTTCTCCATTTAAAACTCCTTTTTAAAAAGATATACAATGTTATTTTACACTATTATGACTATAATTTCAAGGGGTTTGGAGGAGAAATTGGCGCGGCTTTTTTTAAGTGTGCGAAAAGCTGCCGCCTTTAATACTAAATCTCAATAAAAATCAGACAAATCCAACGACCCGGGCGTCCCTGCTCTGCGTCAGCCCGACTTGAAATATCCGCATATTCCTACGTCGGGACTTCCTTGATCAGGAACGCCCCGCCCGCCAGCTTTGTCTAATTTTAATCGAGAATTAGTATAAGAACTTGTTCTCATAGAAATTGGCACGCAGTCATCGGCAAAATTTGCCGAAAAGATGCGTGCCAATTTCTATAAGAACAAGTTCTTATTACGGCATATCGCCGGATACCCTTATAACGGGCATATAAGCATAGCCCGATCTATGCTCAAAGGTATCAAAGACCTCCAACTCCTGCGCACCGTTTTCAGCCATTCGGAAACCGTGAGAAGGCATAAAATAATCCCTGATATATGCAAAAAGTTCCCATATTTCGCACTGCTCCTTACTGATAAGCTGCGATGTTCCTTTATCGGTATAAGCACGAATAAATAATGAGGCGGGCATTTTATAAACCTCTATACCGTTTGGCTGTTCTTCTGTCATAACCGCCCTCACAAAACCGTATGCCCGATTTTTTGCGCTAAGCCAAAAATTTACGCTCATATTTACATCATAAAGCGGCAATACGGGTTCTGCCAATTTGTCGAACGCTTCTTGTTTTTCGCTTTCCGTTACCGAATCTATTGCGGAATTAAAGCTGTCTGCATCGGCAAAATCCTTTGCATATATAATTTTTCCGGCAAATATCGTTTCGGGTTTTTCAACTACTTCAAAATGCGCTCCGCCAATTATAATTGTTTCAACGATCTTTTCCTGATTCTGCATTTCGGTATCCAGCAGATCATCAACGGAAATTCGGAGAACCTGTGCCAAAAGCTTCAGATTGTACACATCGGGCAGGCATTCGCCGTTTTCCCACTTTGATACAGCCTGTTCGGAAACTCCTATTCTCAAGGCTATCTCCTTTTGTGAATAATTGTTTTTTCTCCGAAATGATTTGATTCTTTTTCCAAAATCGGTTTGATTGAACATATTGTTTCTCCTTTATATTGATTTTGCCGGCAGCTTTATTATAGCTTAAGTTCCGATAAAATTCAACTGTATTAAGGCTTATGAAAAAACTTGCAAACCCAACCGACGGTTAATTATGAACTGCAATCCTAAAAGTGGGCATAAATTCCCATAACCTTACTTAAGAGCAAACAAAAACCAGTACAGCAAAACGAGAGCGTGTTCACACAAAGCTCAGCATGCATCTTTTCGGCAAATTTTGCCGCCTGTTTCGTTAAAATTTTTTGAAATATGACGATATTCCTGCAAAATTTTGCCCTGCAGGCAACAAAATTATTCACGAAAATATGCACGAAAATATGCACAAAAATCTGCATACTGATTTTATGTGAACACGCTCTAAAAGAGTGCGAAAAATTACTGCCGACTTTACCTGAGCCCGGCTAAAGTCATATCTCCCCAAACCCCTTCTTCAAATCATCAATAATATCCTCCACATTCTCCAGTCCCACAGATAAACGGATAAGACCGCCGTCAATTCCCGCAGCGGCAAGCTGCTCGTCGGTAAGCTGTCGGTGGGTTGCGCTGGCGGGGTGCAGAACGCAGGTCCTTATATCCGCCACATGAACCTCGTTGGAGGCGAGCCTTAAGCTGTCCATAAACTTAACCGCAGCGCTCCTGCCGCCCTTGACGGAAAAGGAAATTACGCCGCTTGTTCCGAGAGGCAGATATTTCTTTGCCAGCTCGTGACCCTTACTGCCCTCAAGAGCAGGGTAGGTCACAAATTCGGTTTTGCCTGTGCCTTGTATGAATTTTGCAACTGCCAGAGCATTTTCACAGTATTGCTTCATTCTTACGGGAAGGGTTTCAAGACCTAAGTTAAGCAAAAACGAGGAATGAGCCGCAGGATAGCAGCCGAAATCACGCATAAGCTGCATTCTTGCCTTGACTATATAGGGGGCAAAGGCGTATTTTTCCGTATAGACAATCCCGTGATAGCTTTCATCGGGTTCTGTCATACAGGGAAATCTTCCGTTAGTCCAGTCAAATTTCCCGCTGTCTATGATAACTCCGCCTACCTGTACGGCGTGACCGTCCATATACTTGGAGGTAGAATGAATTACAATATCCGCTCCCCACTCAATAGGGCGGCAAAGAATAGGCGTTGCAAAGGTGTTATCCACTATCAGGGGAACGCCGTGAGCATGAGCGGCTCTTGCCCACATCTCTATGTCAAGAACGGTAAGGGCGGGATTTGCCAATGTTTCGCCGAAAACCGCCTTTGTATTATCCTTAAAGGCGGCGTTCAGCTCCTCCTCCGCAGCGTCCTCCCTTACCCAAATGCACTCTATGCCCATCTTTTTAAGGGTAACGCCGAAAAGATTTATTGTGCCGCCGTATATTGAGGAGGATGCAATAAAGCTGTCCCCCGCTTCGCAAATGTTAAGAATGGAAAGAAGAGACGCCGCCTGTCCGCTGGAGGTACACATAGCGGCAGCTCCGCCCTCAAGAGCGGCTATTTTCTTTTCCACACAGTCGGTGGTGGGATTTTCAAAGCGGGAGTAAATAAGGCTTTTGGTGGGATCGTCAAAAACCGCCGCCACATCGTCTGTGCTGTCGTAGCGGTAGGTTGTGCTCTGAACGATAGGCATTACCCGAGGTTCGCCGTTTTTGGGGGTGTAGCCTTCGTGAAGGCATTGGGTTTCGATTTTCATAAATATATTCTCCTTAAAATTTTTATTCTGTTTGGATCAAGTTGGATCAAGGGGCGTCCCTAAAAATCTCCCGAAGGTTTTTTCCCCGCCGCCCCTTCACCCCAGGCATTCGCCCAGCTTTCGGTGTAAAAGGCGTAGTAGGAAATCCCCCTTTCCCTGCGAAGCCTGCGGAAAAAGGGAACTGCCGCCCAAAGAAACGAGGGTATCCCTATTATTATAAGATACAGCGGACCCAAAACCAGGGACTGAAGCGTATGGCCGTATTCGTGGACAATAAGCCTGCGGTGCCGCTCCGATTCGCCCGCCCCTTTGTTTTTGTCCGACACGAAAATAAACATACCCAAAGAAACGCTTGATCCGTATTCCCATTCGGTAACCGCTGCGCCGTGAAAATTATAATGAGGCTTTTTGTATTTTATCAGAAACAGAAGCAGCCCAAGAACGGTTTGAAGTATCCCATAGGTGCATTGACAGATTTTGTAAAGGCAGGTTTTCATAATATTTCCGTTTTTCTTTATCGTAAGTCCCCGAACCGCCGGCTTTATTTGGAGGCGAGAGGGAGCCAGACTCTCATGTCTCCCGGTCCTCGGTTGCCCCAGGTGTAATAAGGAACTGCGGTAAGAACGGCCGCCTCCTCCTTTGGCTTTTCAAAGCTGTATAAGCCCTTCGTTCCGCTTACCCTTGAGCCCTTTACCGAAAGCCTGACAGTGCCGCCAAGCAGCCCTTCATCATAATCCGAAACGGCTATTTCCCCGTTATCGTCGATCCTTAGCGGCAGCACGCCGCCCTCGTTGTCGATTCCCTCAAAGCAGTAAACGAGAGGACCTCTCATAACTGCCGCGCAGCCTGTATTTTCGGCAATTTTAGAGGAGGGATACACGAATTTTGCCCTGCCGTCAAGCGTCAGAATTATCTCTTCGCCCTCTCTGACGGAATCAAAATAAGCGTAGCCGTCCTTTAAGGTAAATTCCGCTTTCCGTCCGTTTCTTAAAAGCTCAAATTCTCCGCTCCAGGCGGGAATCCTTATGGCTAAAGCCTTGCCGCCCTTTTTTATACTGTATTTTACGGTAAAATCATAGGGATAACCGGTTTCGCAGACGATAACCGCACCGTTGTCAAAGGAAACCTCTCCCGCTGCGTATAAATGGCAGAAGCAGGACGTTTCCGACTCTCCGTAAGCGTATTTCCCGAAGGCGGAAACCGTCCGTGCAATATTGGGCGGGCAGCAGGCGCAGGCATACCACTCCGAGCGTTGGGGCTTATCGTGCCAATGGGTGGCGGCGACCCCCGAAATCCCGGGAATAACCTCAAGTGGATTAACATAGAAAAACCGCTTTCCGTCTAAGGACATTCCCGCCAAAACGGTATTGTAAAAGGCATTTTCCATTATATCCGCATACTCGCCCTTGGGTTCAAGCTCCAGCATTCGTGAAGCGAACATCATAAGCCCCACCGAGGCGCAGCTTTCGCAGTAAGCGGTATCGCAGGGCAGGTCGTAATCCACGGTAAAGGCTTCACCTATTCCCGTTGAGCCTATTCCCCCCGTAATATACATTCTTTTTTGAACGATACTGTCCCATAGCCTTTTGCAGGCGGCAGCCATGCCTTCGTCGCAGGAGCGTGAGGCGTAATCCGCCATTGCGGTATAGAGATAAACCGCCCTTACGCTGTGTCCTGCTGCGTCGGACTGCTCCCTTACGGGGGCATAGCTCTGCTGATATATCATATCCTCCGCATTGTTTCCCCAAACCGTCCAGTCTCTTGCCCGGGCTTCTCTTTTATAATATTCACGGTCAACGCCCCTTACGTTTAAAAAATGCTCGGCAAGCTCGAAGCAGCGTTTATCCCCCGAAGCCTCATAAAGCCTTATCAGAGCCAACTCGACCTCCGGGTGACCGGGATAGCCCTCATGCTTTTTGTTGATGAATACGTCGTAAATATGATCGGCGTTTTTAAGCATTACCTTTAAAAGCCGATCCTTGCCCGTCGCCTCGTAATATGCGGCGGCCGCTTCCATAAAATGTCCCGCACAGTAAAGCTCATGAGCTTCAAGAAGATTTGTCCAGCGTTTCTCCCTGTCCTCCACGGTAAAGCGGGTATTTAAATAGCCGTCCTCGTCCTGAGCGGCGGCAATTATCTCTATAAGCCCGTCGACCCTTTCCTCAAGCTCCCTGTCGGGAAACAGGGAAAGAGAATAGGCGGCTGCCTCTATCCATTTGGCGGCGTCGCTGTCTTGAAACACCATTCCGTAAAAGCCGTCGCCCTTGTCCCCGCCCTTAAGCACATTGGCGGCATTTATAAAATTTCGGACAACATGGCTTTTTTCCGCTCCCTCGGCCCTGTCGTTAAGGACGTCGTACTGATAGGGAAGAACCCTGCTTTTTATCAGCTGCTGATATCCGAAAATAAAGCCCTTTTGTGGGCGGTATTGTGTTATTTTAATCTGAGATTGGGTTTTCATTGATCTTTATCTCCTTTTTCGGAGGAAGTTTCGGTTTTTGCGCTGCGCACTCCGTCAAAAAATCGGATCAGCGGCTGTATTCCTCGTTATTGGGGGTAATATCGTAATAGCCGGTAACGTTTCCGTTTTCCGCTTTGGCGGTTATTATCCTGCTGTCGGTGACCGCTATTGCGTAATCTCCCTTAACAAGGGCGAAAATGTTCTTTGAATAGCTGTCGTACTGCGCCATAGAACCGTTGGCGGAAATGCTTCCGTCGGAGGTTACGGTGAAGATCACAAACTGCTCAACCTCGGAAACGCCGTCAAAGTACACAACGGGTATCACTGCGATTCCGTTTGCGGTATCGGTAAGCTCCCTTACGCCTATTACCGAAATATCCTTTTCGGCAGGGCTTGACAAATATTCGTCAAGAGCGTTTTTGGCATAGGTTTTAGAGCTTATCACCACAGAGCTCAGCTCCGTCTCGGTACCGTCAAGCCTTACCGTGCCCACGGCAATCCCCGTACGCTTTCCCCCCTCGTCTATTGGGGTAAGCTTAATTCCTATGGGATTATCCCCGTCACGGGAAATGGGGTAAATATCCGACCGTGAAATTTTAACGCCGCTTTCGGTAACGGTCTGATTATTTCCGTCTATTCCGTAGCAGACGCCCGATTCGGTAACTATATACGTGCTTTCGCCGTAAAAGCAGGTAGCCGCTGCCGCCTCGCCGTTGCCCAAGCCCTTTACCTCGTTTACAAGTCCCAGCTGACCGTCAAGAACCGCCAAAGCTGCGCCGCTTTCCTCCTTAAAGGTAGCCCGTATCCTCTGTTCGCCTGCTGCGCCGTCGGTGAAAACGCTTATTCCCGAAAATTCTTCAAATAAGCCGTTAATTTCAAAGCTTCCCTTTTCCGCAAGCCCTTCGGCAGGGGAAAGCCTTATCAGCCGATCTCCCGCCGCCAGGTAAAGAAAGACCTTATCCCACGCCGACGCTCTTACAAGATTGCCCGCCGTGCAGGCAACCTCCGCTTCGATTTTATTTTCGCTTTCATTTTCGTTATTAACCGCAAGATCGATGGAGAAAACCGCCGTAAATGCACTGCTCCGATAATTATTGCATACAAGGGTGTTTTCCGCCGTGCAAAGCTTTTTACCCTCGGAGGTTAAGACGTAAGGCATAAACGTGGCATAATCCTCTTTTATGCTGTTGGAGGGCATATTCTCCTCGGTCAGTACTATAAGGCGGCTTTTTTCGTTAAACAGCCGCAGCAGAGAGCCCGATAAAGCATACTTAAGGATATTCGTACGCTTTTCGGGATTGTCCTTGTCCAAAAGCTCTATAACCGTTTCAGGGCGTATAACCGAATCGCTGATTTTTTCGGGCTGTGAGGACTCGTCTCCCGTTTCGGCGGTTCCCTCCTCCCCGCTCTCCGCCTTTTTGGTAAATTCGTAGGGCTCTCCGTTTCCTTGGGAAAATACGGCTATGCCCCTGTCCGTTTCCGCAAGACCCAAAAGCCTGATATCGGAGGGGTAATTTCTCACATCGAGCAAATCCGTCTGCCCGCCTATCTGTTCGAAAATATAAAGACTGCCGCCGCTTATATAAATAAGCCGCTTATCGGTGGATATAATCTGCTTTAAGGGATTTTCCTCTTTTATTCCGCCAACTGTATACTCAGAGTCGAAAACGCCGTCAGAAAGCTGTGCGGCAGGTTCGTCGGACATCATGCCGAAAATCCGTTCCTCGCTCAGCTCCTCTTCGGGCAGTACCGGCTCGTCCGTTTTCGGCATTACCGAGCCCGTATAATAGTAGCGTATGCCGAAGCTTGCCCCGATAAGGATTACTGCGCCGATTGCCGCTGCGACGAACTTGCCCTTGTTGGAGCGGGGCTTTTCCTCATAATCGTCGTAATCGTCGTCGTAATCGCCGTCCTCGTCCTCTCCCTCCGAGGACAGCCGATCGTCCCAAAGACCGTCCTCGCTTTCCTCCTCGTCGTCAAAGCCGCTTTCCCTGCTTTTTCCGAAAAGCAGCCTTTTTTTCGGCTTTTCCTTTTTTTCGGCAGCTTGCTTTTGCTCCTCATCGCCCTTTTCGCCTACAAGCACCGCAGCTTCGCCGTCGGAGGCAGGACGGCTTTTTTCCTCGGGGCCGGAAGCGGCGGGAAGGCTGAACTCGTTGGTGGGTGTGCGGTCCTCCCGATGGACCTTGATCGGGGGCATTTCCTGGGTTTTGGGCGAGGTCAGCTCATTTAGGTTCAGCTTGGGCTTAACCTGAGGGGCGGGCGATTGTGCGGTGCCGTTTCTCGGTCCCTCCGCCTTAAGTCTTTCCCGTGCCTCCTCCCTAAGCTGAGCAGAACGCTCTGCGGCGATTATAAGCCTTTTATAATCGTCGGAGGTAAGCGGCGTTTTTTCTAAAATATCTATAAGACCCCTTACCGTAAGCGAAGGGTTTTCCTTTATTTCCTCAAAGGCTGCGCTGCCTATTTCCGTATTCCCCAAAAGCTTTAAAAACTCGCTTCTGCTAAGCTTATGATAAAAAACTATCTTTATAAATGCGGTGGCGTCCGCCCCGCTGCGAGGAGAACCGCCCTCCCCCTCCGCCGAGGAGCGGGGCCCGAGCTTTTCCGCAGCGGGATCGGATATCTGCTGCGGCTTTTCCGCAGCGGTATGGGAATCGGAAACGTTCTTTTCCTCTTCTGCGGTTTCCACGGCTTTTTTCGCCGCCGCTCTCGGTCTGACAAAGGTACTGACCTTATCGGGAGCTAAAGCGGACGGAATTTCCGTTTTATTAAAATAATCCAATAGCTCTTTTTTAAAATTCATTTATTTCTCCAAAAACAGATCCTTATGTACAAATAAAAGCGCATATACAAACGATTTGAATATAATCAAAATCCGATGTCCCCCGCCTTTTGCGGCGAGCAAAAGGCATAGCCTCATTAGGCGGCGGGTTCCATTCAGTCTTTCAGTGGGG
>DNUB01000241.1 GCA_003508605.1 Oscillospiraceae bacterium
TAATTGTGCGGTGTTGCCTTAAGACAACGCCCCGGTTACGGAAGGCAGTCGAGAGGATCACAGTCAAATGAACAAAAAAAGCAGCAGCAAAAACATAAGCAATTATAAAAACGGCGGCGAAAACAAAAAAACGGTCAGAGAAGCGGCCGCAAAGGAAAATAAGGAAGCCAAAGCCGCTCAGAGCCGCCCCCCGCAGGAAAACGAACAAATCATATACGGAAAAAACGCCGTTACCGAGGCTTTGCTGTCCCAAAGCGAAATCGATACCGTCTATCTTCTGAGAAACGGCGGGGGAACGGGAAAAATCGCCGCCCTTGCCCGGGAAAGAGGAGCGGTTATAAAAGAGGTGGGGGAAGAAAAATTCACCTCTCTTTTAGGAGCGGGGGTTAAGCACGGCGGAGCTGCCGCAGTTATGGCGGCGGTGAGCTATGCCGAGGTGGAGGATATACTGAAGGTATCGGAGGAAAAAGGATTGCCCCCCTTTATTATAGCCGCCGACGGAATACAGGATCCCCATAACTTAGGTGCGATTATACGAACGGCGGAGGCGGCGGGGGCAGACGGAGTGATTATTACAAAAAGGCGCAGCGCTTCCCTTACCTCCACGGCCTTTAAAACCTCCGCAGGTGCGGCAAGCTGGATCAAGGTTGCAAGAGTGAACAGCCTTGCGGAAACCTTAGAGGGCTTAAAAAAAAGAAATATATGGATATACGGAGCGGAGGCGGACGGCACTCCCTTTTATAAAGCGAAATTAGACGGCGGCTGCTGCCTTGTGATAGGCTCGGAGGGCTATGGACTGAGCCGCTTGGTAAGGGAAAAATGCGACCAAGTCCTCTCCATAGATATGTACGGCCACGTAAATTCGCTTAACGCTTCGGTAAGCGCGGGAATATTGATCTATGAAGCGGTAAAGTACAGGCGGCAGGCATAACCTACCGTACCTTGCAAGCGGCAAAGGACCGCTATATTCAAAATACTGCGTCCCCGCCCTTTGCTATTGGCAAAAAGGCAAGGACTCCATTGGGCGGCGGGGTTCATTCGGTATTGCGGCGAGGGAAAGTTTCCCGCCGAAGCCCTGAGGGGCTTGCGTCCCGGGATTGTTCGTAAATTCGGGATACCGTCCCTCACTAAAAGACAAAACGGCAGCGGCTTTACATAATTGCATAGCATCGGAAGCAAAGCACAGAACAGGAAGGAAGAGCACAATGGCAGATAATTTTTCTTTAGACGATATACTTGCCGAAATTGACGCCAAAAAGTCGGACAAAAGCAAAAGCGGCGGTTCCGACGGAAGCGGAGATTTCAGCGTAACGTCCATTATAAGCGACGAAAAGCTGAACGAGGCTTTAAGCGGGACGAAAAAGTCCGGCGGCACGGAATCCGAGTACAGCGTCACCTCCATAATCAACAGCACCTCCCACAAAAAGGCGGAAAAAACCGAAAAGAGCAGTGCTTCCTTCACAGCGGCGGAAAAAGAGAAAGCCCCGGAAAAACCCGTCCCGACCTCACCGGTCAGTGAAAAGGTAAACGCCGAACCGCCCTCGGCAGAGAGCAAGCCCGCTTCCCCGCCCGTCCCCCCGACGGAAAAAACAGAAACGGCAAAGGAAGAAAAGGCGGACAAGACGGTAAAAAACGCCGAGCCTCCGAAAACGGCAGACAGGGCGGAAAAAAATGCCGAGTCTCCCTTGTCGGCGGAAAAAGAAGAAGCTTCCAAGGCGGCGGATAAGGCAAAGGAAAAACACAAGCCGAAGTCGGATTTCTTCGCCGCAGTGGCACGTAAGCTTGCCGAGCCCTCCTCCGACAGCTCGGAAGAGGACGTAAAGCAAAGGAAGGGGAAAAACGGCGGCGAAGCGGTTTTTCCCGAAAACGGCGGCAGTGAAAAGGAAAAGTCAAGGAAGCCCGTAAGGCGTCCCGAATACGATACGCAGCAGCGAAAGCTTATCGACAAGCAGCTTAAGGCCGAGGAGGAATTGGATAATCCCGACGAGATGATAGATTCTCTTAACCCTCTCGAGGTAAAAAGCAGGGCGCAGGAAATTACCGACACCTTAAACGGCGATACCAAAGGAATAGCAGGAAACGAGCTGAAGAAGCTGGCGGAAGCCAACGCCTCCCCGAAAGCCTTTGACGATAAGGTAAAGCTGTATCAGACCTCCACGGATTTAGGCAGCCTTATGTCCAACGCCCTTACGGAGGAAAAGGAGGCAAGCAGGGCGGAAGACGCCCGAGAGGATATGAGCCCTACGGCAGAGAGTCTGCCCCCTGTAAAAGAATACATTCCGCAAAAGGAAAAGGAAAAGGAAAAAACCGAAGGGGAACCAAAAAGCAACGCTTCCGAAAAGGAGAAAAGAAGCAACGAGGCTCTTTTGGAAAAGCTGAACAACGCCCTTACCAAGCAGCATAAAAAGGAAGAGGAAAAGAGAAGGACCTTAGGACTGTCCAAGCCTTTGGGTAATCCCGAGCTTTTAAAAGCCCCCACCAGCGGATTAAATTTAAATAAGGATAAGATTATACAGGCCACGGGAGTCATTCCCGAAATAGAAGCCGAGGCTAAGGAAAATTCAAAGCGCAAGCTTCGGGACTTCATGATGGATTCGGAAAACGAGGAGGAGGAGCAGGAGGAGGACTTCGACAGCTATGACTCCACGGGTCAGATCTGGTCGGATCTTTGCGAATCTCATAAGGTAATAAGGATAAGGCTGTTTCTTTTGCTGGCGATTACCTTATTTATGGGCTTTGTTGCGCTTATGGGCGATTTGGGCAACGGTATGGTGTTTAAGCTTTTCGGCTCAAATATCACCTTCCTTGACAGAAGAGAGGATGTGCAGGGATACCTTTTCTACAGCCTGATAATGGGGGTTGTGGGCTGCGGCATCTGCGGCTCTGTTCTGTCGGGCGGCATAGTTAAGCTGTTTAAGCTGAAGGCGGACTGCGACAGCGTCTGCGCCGTTACCGCCGTCACCTCTCTTATCGTTACCACCGTTAATATTTCCAACTCGGATTATGTGCTGTTAAGCTATGCCTTCGTACTTATTCCCGTGGCTGTTGCGGGACTGATGTTCAACACCCTGGGCAAGCTGATGATGATAACCAGGGCGAAACGCAATTTCCGCTTTATCTCGGGAGACAGCGCAAAATATTCGGCTCTTCTTGTAGACGAGCAGCCTGCCTCCGCACTTACAAAGGGGATTGTAAAAGAGCTTCCCTGCCTTGCGGCCATAAGAAAAACCGAGCTGCTCACCGATTTCCTTAAAAGCAGCTACTGCGAGGACAAGGCGGACAAAATCAGCAGAAAATCTGTTCCCGCAGCGTTGGCGGCTGCGCTGATCGCCGCCGTGGTAGCATACGTCATTCCCTTTGAGCAGCCGGGTCTTTCGCAAAATATCTATTACGCCTTAACGGTATTTACCGCAGTTTTGGCTTTGGCGTCGCCTTTTTCCGTTATGTTTGTGGTAAATCTGCCTCTTACAAGAGCGGGAAAAAGCCTTGCAAAAACCGACAGCGTTATCTTAGGATATCAGGCGGCGGAGGAATTTTCGGAGGTCAATTCCGTTATGATAGACGCATCGCTGCTTTTCCCCTCCGGCACCGTTATTTATACAAATATCAAACATTATAAGCAGCCCAACTCCGTCAACAACATCGCCCTCGACCAGGCAATAATATTGGCCGCAAGCCTTGCCATAAAAAGCGGCTCGGTAATGTCCAATATGTTCAGAAATATGATAAACGACAAGGACGATATATTGGTTAAGGTGGAAAACTGCGTTTATGAGGATAACTTAGGCGTTTTGGGCTGGTACGGAAACAAGCGTATGATTATGGGCGGCAGAGAGCAGATGAAACGCCATGATATAAAGCTGCCCGATATGAAAAAATACGGCAAATATGTCACCGACTCCACCGAGACCATATTCCTTTCGGTGGGCGGAGAAATCGTGATTATGTTCTTTGTGGAGCTGCTGGCTAATCAGGAGGTCAGAAACAGCCTGCAGCAGCTTGCGCAAAACGGAGTATCCGCAGTAATAAAAACCACCGACTCAATAATTACGGTAGCGAAAATCGCCGAGGTGTTTGAAATCCCTCCCGAACAGATAAGGGTACTTCCCTACAGCCTGCATGAGCAGTATAACAGCTTTACCCACTATGTGCCCAAGGGCAGCGGTGCGGTAAGCTGCGGCGGCACCTTTACGGGATTTTCGAAGGCGATTATTTCCGCCAAAAAGCTGATGAAGGACATAGGCTTAGGCTGCTGGACGATGATCATAGGAACGGCTTTGGGCATAGTGTGCTCGGCGGCGGCGGCCTGGACGGGAAACACTCAGCTGTTATGTCCCAGCATTCTTTTGGGCTGGAACACCGCCTGGCTGATTTTAGCGGCGATAATCGAGTCCGTCAGACAGTACTGATAAAAGGGGGGCTTTGGATTTAAGACCAGAATTTTTGCCGTTAATTGTGCAGCACTGCCGCCCTGCGCACTAAAACGCCGCAGAATGGTATAATCAAAATCCGATGTCCCCCGCCTCTTAGGCGGCGGGTTCCATTCAGTCTTTCAGTGGGG
>DNUB01000293.1:0-991 GCA_003508605.1 Oscillospiraceae bacterium
CGGGGCACTGCCCCTCATTGAAAACAGCATTTCACATTCTTAAAAGCGCGAAAGGAATGATAAGATGAAGGAACAGCTGAATGATATACAGCAAAAGGCTCTTGACGAGATAAAAAATGCTGCTGATATCAAGACTGTTGATGATCTGAAGGTAAGACTTTTAGGCAAAAAGGGCGAGCTCACCGCCATTTTAAAGCAAATGGGACAGCTTTCCGCCGAGGAGCGTCCCGTTGTCGGACAGCTTGCCAATCAGGTGAGAGAGTGTATCGAAAAGGATATCGGACGCAAGAAGGAACAGCTTAAGGCTCTTGAAACCGAAAGAAGACTTAAAAAAGAGGCCGTGGACGTAACCCTCCCCGGAAGAAGGCTTGAACAGGGCAGACGTCACCCGCTGAACATTGTTTTGGACGATTTAAAGGAAATATTTAAGGGTATGGGCTATTCGGTGGTGGACGGACCCGAGGTCGAGGAAACAAAGTATGTTTTCGATATGCTCAACACCGACGAAGGCCACCCCGCAAGAGATCCCCAGGATACCTTTTACATTACGGACAAAATACTGCTGAGAACCCAGACAAGCTCGGTGCAGATACGCACAATGCTGAAAACAAAGCCCCCTATTGCCATTATAAGCCCCGGCAGAGTATACAGAAGCGATGCGGTTGACGCTACCCACAGCCCCATATTCCACCAGTGCGAGGGTCTTGTGGTGGACAAGGGCATTACCTTCGGCGATTTAAAGGGCACTCTTGAAATGTTTGCCAAAAGGCTTTACGGAAATGACGTAAAGGTGCGCTTCCGCCCCCACCACTTCCCCTATACCGAGCCTTCTGCGGAAATGGACCTGCAGTGCTTTAAGTGCGGCGGCAAGGGCTGCCCCTTATGCAAGGGCGAGGGCTGGATAGAGATGCTGGGCAGCGGTATCGTTCACCCTCAGGTGCTTATCAACTGCGGTATCGACCCGGAGGAATACAGCGGCTTTGCCTTCGGC
>DNUB01000293.1:1278-2197 GCA_003508605.1 Oscillospiraceae bacterium
CAGCGGCTTTGCCTTCGGCATCGGTCTTGAAAGAATTGCAATGATGAGATATGAGATTGACGATATGAGATTGCTTTATGAAAATGATTTGAGGTTTTTGAAGCAGTTTTAGCTCTTAATGAAGCAGAAATAGGGAAAGATCATGAAAGACAATAAGAAAAAAGCTATTGAATTACTAGTTGATACAAGCATAACAAGCTTTGCCGAAGGGTTGACATCTCGGTATAAACGAGAAGTAAATGTGGACGATGGTGTTATTAACATGAAAAGGAACAACTGTTTTATTGCTGAACTTGGAGATGAGTTTATGTTTTACTCAGCTTTTGTACGCAGCTTTGACAGTAGTTTCGGAAATGTTCTTGAAGCTTTAGGCAACAGTATTGCAAAATTATCTTATGATGTTAAAGGAAATATCGAATCGTTTCTTTTGCCGGATCAAACTCAAAGGATAGCATCAATTCTTGATAGTTACTCCGATCATATATCAAAGCCTTCGGTAAGTCATTATTCCGCATTTGATGTAATTTATCCCAGAAATACAGTAAGCTATGAAAGAACTCATGTTACCGATAATTATTTTTACAATGCTGATAAAAACGAGCATTACTTAATAGAATTAAAGGCCTCCGGCGATTTGGATAACAAAAAAGCAAGAGCCGAAAAATCAGCTTTGCTTGAGGAATATTTTTTATTAAAAAATTTGCTGAAAGATGATCAAACAGCAAAAGTGAAAATATTTTTCGGAACGGCTTATAACAAGTACGGAGAAGGTAATTATTGGAAACAGGAAAGAGTTAAGCAATTTTTTGCCGATGATGAGCTTTTGATAGGAAAAGATTATTGGAATTTTGTTTGTGACGATTCGGAAGGGTTTAATATAGTTTTTGAACAATATAAACATTCGGCAGATAATATCAGA
>DNUB01000293.1:2490-9686 GCA_003508605.1 Oscillospiraceae bacterium
CAGATAATATCAGAAAGTCTTTAAAATCAATAAAGGAACTTTATTTTGGTGTAGAATGATTGATATAAACAAATTGAACAGATGTACTTTAATAAATGACAACTGCTTTTCTGTTTTAAAACAAATGCCAGATAATTCTGTTGACTTGATTTTAACCGATCCACCGTATAATATAGCTCAATATAGCACCGGAAATATTCATTTTGATTGGCGTTCAGACATAAATAACGATCTTGCAGAATGGGATTTGAAGCCATTAAAACCGATTGATTTAATGCCCGAATTTAAAAGGATTCTTTCGCCTACCGGAAATATATTTATTTTTTGTTCTTATAATATGATAGGCGAATATCATAAGGTTTTTGACCCGGAATTTGATACATTTCAATTTATGGTGTGGCATAAAACAAATCCTGTGCCAAATTTTAGGAAATCATCTTTTTTAAATAGCTGCGAACTGATTGTTTCCTGTTGGAACAAAGGACATACTTGGAATTTTACCAATCAAAAGGATATGCACAACTTTATAGAATGTGGAATTTGTATGGGCAAGGAAAGAATAAAGGATAGCGAAGGAAAAAGCTTGCACCCTACACAAAAACCGGTAGAAATTTTAAAGAAAATTATTAGTATTGCATCTGATAAAGATGATTTAGTGTTTGATTGTTTTAGCGGAGTTGGCAGTACAGGTGAAGCGGCTATGAGGTTAAACAGGAGATTTTTGGGAGTAGAAATAGAAAAAAGATATTTTAAAGCGTCAGAAAACCGACTTAAACTCATATCCGACGAACTAAAAAATGGAGGAAATAACCTTGGATTTATCAATGAAATGGCTTAACGACTATGTAAAAGCCGATATGCCCATAAAGGATTTCGTGGCGGGAATGACCATGAGCGGTTCAAAGGTGGAAACCTACCGCAGCCTTTCCGAGCCGCTGAAAAATATAGTTGTGGGAAAGGTTTTGTCCATAGAAAAGCATCAGGACAGCGAAAAGCTGTGGATCTGTCAGCTTGACGCAGGCAGGGACAAGCCCGTTCAGATAGTTACCGCCGCTCAGAATCTGTATGTGGGGGCGGTGGTGCCCGTGGTTTTGGACGGAGGAGTTTGCATAGACCGTCACAACAACACCGTTGCCAAAATCAAAAAGGGTAAGCTCAGAGGCGTGGAAAGCGAAGGCATGATGTGCAGCTTTGACGAGCTGGGAATGGACAACAGCGATTTCCCCTACGCTTCACCCGACGGAATACTTATCCTTAACGACGACCCCGACTTTGACAAGTTTACGGTAGGCGAGGATATCTGCAAGGCGGTGGGCATAGATGATATCTGCGTCGAGTTTGAGATCACCAACAACCGCCCCGACTGCCTTTCCGTAATCGGACTTGCAAGAGAGGCTCATGCGGCGTTTCAGCTTCCCTTGAATTTAAAGCCCCCAAAGTTTAAGGGCATAGATTGTGACATTAACAGGGAATTGTCCGTAGCTGTCGAAAACACGCAGCTTTGCTCCCGATATATGGCGGCAAAGGTAAAGAATATCAAAATAGAACCCTCTCCCCGCTGGATGGCGGAAAGACTCCGTGCCTGCGGAGTCCGTGCCATCAACAATCTTGTGGATATCACAAACTTTGTTATGCTCGAATACGGTCACCCCATGCATGCCTTTGACGCAAGGTATGTGGAGGGCAATAAGATAGTGGTAAGAAACGCAAAAGAGGGAGAGATCCTAAAGCTTTTGGACGAAAACACACCCGAGCTTAAGCTTACGCCCGATATGCTGGTTATCTGCAACGAAAAAGAGCCTATGGCACTGGCGGGAATTATGGGCGGCAGGAACAGCGGTATTCGTGAGGATACCGAGGAGGTCATTTTTGAGGCTGCCTGCTTTGACGGCGTAAACGTGCGCCGCACCGCAAAAAAGGCGGGAGTAAGAACCGAGTCAAGCTCCCGCTTTGAAAAAAGATTAGACCCGGAAAACGCCAAAAACGCCCTTTACAGAGCCTTGGAGCTTATCGAAGAGCTGGGCTGCGGCGAGGTGGTGAACACGGTTATCGACGTGTACCCCTCTCCTGCCGAGCCTTTCAGCTTAAAGCTTGACGCAGATTGGGTAAACAGATTTTTGGGAGCGGAAATTCCCGAAAAGGAACAGTTTGATATATTAAGACGGCTTGATTTTGCCGTAAACGAGGAAACCAAGGAGGTCTCCCCTCCTGCGGTGAGAATAGATATTGAGCGTCCCTGCGATTTGGCGGAGGAAGTGGCGAGAATTTACGGTTACAACAATATCAAAACCACCGTTCCCCGTCTTTCCTCCCACAGTGCTCAAACCCCTATGGAATTATTCCAAAGAAAGCTTTTGGGAATTATGCTGTCGCAGGGCTGCTGCGAAACCATGACCTTCAGCTTTATTTCTCCAAGGGGCTACGAAAAATGCCGTATAGAGGAAAACGACAGGGAAAGCGTTAAGATTATCAATCCTTTGGGCGAGGATACCGGCGTGATGCGCACCACCCTCATACCCTCCATGATGGAGCTTACCGCAAGGAATATTAACGCCAGAAATCTGTCGGGAAGATTTTTCGAGATAGGAAGGGTTTATCTTCCCGTAGGAGACGTTAACGTGCTTCCCGTTGAAAAGGATCAGCTTATCTGCACCGTTTACGGCGAGGGAGAGGACTTTTTCTCGGTTAAGGGCATTGCCGAGGAGATAACGGAAAAATGCGGAATTAAAGCAAGGTTTACCGCTCTCCGCTCCAATAAAACCTTCCACACCGGAAGATGTGCGGAGATAACCGACGAAGAGGGCAAGGTGCTGGGCGTTTGCGGTGAAATTCACCCTATTGTCGCCGAAAATTACGGCATAGAAAAGTTTAGGATATATATGCTTATTTTAAAGCTTGACGAAATGCTGGAATCCGCCGCAGAGGATACAAAATACACCGCACTGCCCAAGTTCCCCGCTTCCGTAAGAGATATAAGCGTCATATGCGACAGCGAGGTGTCAAACGGTGATATTACCGAGCTTGTTTCGCAAAAAGCCAAGCATTTGGAGTCTCTCCGACTGTTTGATATTTA
This sequence comes from Oscillospiraceae bacterium, assembly GCA_003508605.1. Classification (GTDB taxonomy): domain Bacteria; phylum Bacillota; class Clostridia; order Oscillospirales; family Ruminococcaceae; genus Ruminiclostridium_E. Next base: position 5,564 of record DNUB01000293.1, read on the forward strand.
CACGGGAGAGCAAGTACCCGACGGCAAAAAAAGCCTGTCCTACAAGCTTACCTTCAGAAAGTCGGACGCAACCATGACCGATGAAGAGCTGGACAAGATTATGAGTAAGGTTATCGACGCCTTAGCTGAAAAAAATATTACCTTAAGGTCGTAATCGGAGTGCGGCTTAAGCAGGCTGTCGGAACCGAACCGCAGTCACGGGTTTCGCAGGGGATCTTGTCCCCCGACGGATTTCGGAAAATCTGACGGCGTGTATTGTTTTGCTTTAAATTATTTTTCTGAATAAAAGAAAGGGAACATTATGTCTATTAAAAAGAGAATTATGTCGGCTGTTACTGCCGCCGTTCTGGCAGTAACCACAGTTATGGGACTTGGCGGCTGTTCTTCTCGGGTAAGCTATGCTATGGAGATCGACGGCGAAAAAATTCCCGCAGGCTTGTACATTCTTTACAGCGGCTATGCTTATCAGCTGGCGCAGCAGAAGCTGACCGAGGAGCAGCCCGATCTGAAAACCACCGAGGAGGGCTTTGACTGGACGGCTCAAAAGGTTTCCGATATGGATTTTATGGATTATGTACGTCAGGAGGCTCTTAACAGCTGCAAACGTTATACGGCGGCAAACAAGCTTTTTGACGAGCTTAACATAACCCTTGACAAGGACGACAGGGACGATATTAACGATTCGGTAAACAGCCAATGGGATTATGAGATTCCCGAAATTGCTTCAAGCAATATGAGCTATCTTAAGGGCTTTTCCACAATAGGCGAGTATTACGAATCCATCGGCGTTTCAAAGGCTTCCCTTAAGCTGTATGTTACGGCAAGCTTTAAATCCTCCAAAATTTTCGACTACTATTACGGCGAGGGCGGCGTCGAAGAGGTTTCCAAGGAGGACAAGGGAAAATGGATAGAGGAAAACTATGCCTTAAGCCGCTATTTTGCCATTTCCATTAAAGACAGCGAGGGAAACGTTATAGAGTCCAAAACCGAGCTTGCGCTTATTAAGAAAATGGCGGAGGAATATGCGGACAAGCTTAATAAGGGCGAAAGCTACAAGGACGTTTATGACGAATACGTAGAATACAGCAAGGCGCAGACCTCCACCGCAGGCTCGTCCACAACTCCCGCAGATACTTCCGTTTCCGATACGACAACCGCCGAGCAGCAGGGCAGAGAGGCAGCTCCTCCCGAGGATACCACCACGGCGGCGGCAGAGGAAACCGAGCCGGAGGAGAACGTAACCACAGCCACGACAGAGGAAACCGAGCCTGAAGAGGTCACCTCCCCCGCCGAGGGAACCACCGAGCCCGAGGAAGCAACCTCCGACGGCACAGGAAGCACCGACTCCGACGGCACTGCCTCAACAACGGCAGCGGAAACCGGCGGCACTACCGCCGAGGAGAAAAAGGACAGCGATTACGACAGAATAATTAAAAAAGACAGCACCTCTCCCTCGGAGGACTTTGTTAAGACCCTTTTTGAAATGAAGACAGGCGAGGCTAAGGTCATTGAAGAAGATACCGCTTACTATGTTGTTCAGAGACTTGACATTTTAAAGAGCGATCAGGATTATGCCAAGACCTATGACAGCAACGCCTTGTACGGCTTAAAGGGCGAGGAGATGGACGCCGTATATGAAAAGAAGTATGCCGATTATGCCGTAGCGGAAAACGGCAGTGCGCCGGATTACTGCAAGCAGCAGGCGGCAAACGCTTCTAACGGATTAAACGCAATTTCTCAGATACAGTACCTGCTGTATTATTACTCTTCAATGCTTGGCGGAGGAATGAGCTAAGCAAAAAACGGTAACAAAAAAACACAACTGCCTTGCCAAGCCGCAGGGCAGTTTTGGTATTGCAGAATTTGCCCCTGCGGTTTTGTTTTTCGCAAATCCTTGTCCGGTTTTAGAGAGTCAGTGTAATTAAAGGAAATTGGGGCAAATGTATGCAAGGACATTCATTAGGTGAAAAATGATAATATTACAAGGAAACGACATATCGGTAAGCTTTGGGGAAAGGGTGCTTTTCTCAAACGTAAGCTTTGCCGTAGACGAAAACGACAAAATAGGCTTAGCGGGAATAAACGGAGCGGGAAAAACCACCCTTTTCCGTTTGCTTTCGGGAGCCGACTTAGAGGACTTCACGGGGAGTATAACTAAGCAGTCGGGACTGAATATCGGTTTTATGGAGCAGCATATAGTGCGCAGCGACGACGTAAGCGTTTACGACGAGGCACTTTCCGTATTTAAGCCGCTTATGCAGACTGAACAGGAGCTGGAGCGGCTTCATGACAGCATAGACAGGGACGGGGCGGACGAAAAGCTTCTTGAAAGGCAGATGAACCTGACGGAAAAATTTCAGGCGGAGGGCGGACTTACCTTCAGGGCAAGAACCGAGAGTATGCTTATAGGCATGGGCTTTTCAAAGGATTCTCTTACGAAGCCCGTTAAGGTGCTAAGCGGAGGAGAGCGTTCCAAGCTGCAGCTTATAAAGCTGCTCTTGTCGGGTTCTAAGCTGCTTTTGTTGGACGAGCCCACCAACCACCTTGACATTGAAGCCAGCGAGTGGCTTGAAGGCTTTCTTTCGGATTTCCGGGGAGCATATATCGTTATATCCCATGACAGGTATTTTTTGGATAAGGTGACAAACAAAACCTTTGCCCTCGATAACGGCACCCTCGATACCTATAAGGGAAACTATACGGAATATTTAAGGCAGTATGACGAAAGAGTCGCCTATCTTACCAAAAAATACCTTGAGATGACGGAGGAAATCCACAGAATAGAGGGTATTATCGAGCAGCAGAGGCGTTTTAACCAGGAGCACAACTACATCACCATACGCTCCAAGGAAAAGCAGATCCAGCGCATAAGAAAAGAGCTTGTACCCCCTCCCCCGCCCAGAAAAAGGATACGGTTTCAGATTCCCTGCACAACCGCCCACGGAACGGACGTTATGACGGTAAAAAATCTGTCGCTGAGCGTCGGCGGCAGGGAGCTTTTCAATAACGTTTCCTTCGAGATTAAGTACGGGGAAAGGGTGTTTTTGCTGGGAGCAAACGGCTGCGGCAAATCCTCTCTTATGAAGATGATTTTAGGGCAGATAAAGGGAGAGGGCAGCGTATTTATTGCCGATTGGCTTAAAACGGGATATTTTGAGCAGCTTCAGGAGCTGAGGCTGACCAGCGGTAAAACCGCAATGGACTTTGTGTGGGACGATTTTCCAAGGCTGACCCGAACGCAGGTACAGTCGGCTCTCGCCATGTTCAGGCTTTACGGTGAACAGCTGCAAAAGCCCGTAAACAAGCTTTCGGGCGGCGAGGCGGCAAAGGTGATTTTGCTTAAGATAATGCTGGAGGGACCTAACCTGCTGCTGCTTGACGAGCCTACCAACCACCTTGACTTAGACGCCAGGGAGGGTCTTATCGAAGCCCTTTCCGACTATAAAGGCACAATGCTTATCATCTCCCATGACCGAGCCATGATAAATGCGCTTGCCACTAAGCTGATGTTTCTGCATAAGGATAATATGGAAACCTTTGCGGGAAATTATGACAGCTGGCGGGAAAGCCTGAGCCAAAACGCCGCATCAAGCGACAGCAAAAATATTAAGGAGCCGCCCCAAAAAAGCGAAAGGGTCAACGGCTACAAGCAGCAAAAGGAGCAGCAAAGTCGCCTGAGAAAGCTTAACACAAGGGTAAAGCGTTTGGAGGACGAGATTGAAGCCGCCGAAAAGGAAGCAAAGGAAATAAACCTGCGGCTTGTGCAAAACGGTGCCGATTATCAAAAGGTAATGGAGGATTCCAAGCGTCTTTCGGAGCTTGAAGCGCAGCAGGAAAGACTTATGGAGGAATGGGAAAAGGTCGTGGAGGAAAGAGACGCAGCGGAAAACTGCCGGGACAATCCGACAAGCTGAACCTCGAAAGCGATAAAAAACCGGTTCTGCGTCCAAAATAATAAAAAGATAAAATAAAAAGGCTGCCAAAACAGAACAGCAAGACAAAAAGTAATGCACTATTCTCCAAGAACCATCCCCACCCCCACAACAATTATAATGACAGCACCAACAAACGCCGAAAAGCAAAGCACTCACAAAAAATAAAAAAAAGCATTGCAAATCAAACC
>DNUB01000189.1:0-376 GCA_003508605.1 Oscillospiraceae bacterium
CATAAGAAGCTGGTATTAAACTTGTATTAAAAAGGAGAAAAAATGAAAAAATACACATTTGAAGAAATCAAATGCTTACTTATGAAAAGTATATGGGAATATAAATGCGAGGCGGAGTTAAGCCTTTACTTTGAAGATAATCCAAATATGTACATGATTATAATTTATAAAGATCATTGTTCATTCCAAAGGTGCAGCTCCCGTCTCTGTAAGGGCAGCGGAGAGCTTAATTTTACATCGTTGGATGAGTTGTTTGAATCGAACCTGACCGACGGCATATGCTTAAAAAATGATTGGGATAGAATTACCGATTTTGATTGTATGGAGTTTGATATGCTTTATTTATGGTAACATTTAAGGCAACGCCGCACAATTA
>DNUB01000189.1:722-2056 GCA_003508605.1 Oscillospiraceae bacterium
GTCCGATTGCTTGCATATTTTCCGCCGTATTGCACAAATTTTCCTTGAAAGGCAACAGCCTTCCTGCGTCTAATTTATGCAATCCGACGAAAAATCTGACTGCGCACTCGAACGACAATAATTGTGCGGCGTTGCCTTAAATAACAGTAAAAGCTCCCCTGCAATAAAATTTCTCCAAAATCTTGCAAAAACAAACCGTATATGCTATAATGATTTTTATAACTATATTATTACACCTCTTTGTGTGAAAGGCAACGAAAAATGTTCAAATACAGGAATGTAATGATAGCGTCCTTTACGCTGTTCTTTTTTTCGACTATGGTTCATCTGATATATTCCTGTCTTGCGCTTCCGAAAAATGAGATCGTTTTTTCTCTGCTGTGCGGCGGCGTGCTTTTTGCTGTGCCTTTGATTTTCGTGCTTACCGGAAGGCTGAAGCGTGCCCAGCCCTATGTCCTTGTGACTTTTTTTGCTGCGTCCTGCTTTGTTCTTTCCGTAATAAACGATTCAGCCTTTTATCTTCCCGTGCTTTTTGCCGCCGCCGTTGTGCTGTGCGGCTTTTTCCTTTCTTCCAAGCTTTGTCTTTATTATCTGATCATTACCGACGTTATGCTTATCGTATATGTGATCTTCTTTATGCCCGAAGACCTGAACCGTCTTTCTTCCGTTTACCTCATTATTTGTCTGTGCTATAATATTTCGGGATTGGGTATGCCTTTGTTTGTGCAGGCTGTAAGAAATAACCTTATATTTTTTAAAAAGCAAAACAAAAAGCTGTCGGTTCAAAACCGCCAAAACAACGAGTTTTGGGCAGCCTCTGCAAAAAAAATGAATAAAATTGCGGACAGGCTTTCCGATACCTGCGGAAGCATACTTGCCCGCTCCGATATACCCGTTCCCGTTCGGGAAAAGCTGTTTAAGATACAGTCGGAAACGGGACGGCTGTCTATTTCCCTAAGCGATGCGGAGGATTACGCACTTATGGAAAGCGGAGGGCTGACTCTCGCCTGTGAGCCCTACAGCTTTCACGTTTTGGTAAGCGATGTGGCTAATTTCTGCTTTGCCGCCTGCCAAAAATCCGAGCCTGATATAATAATCGAATGCCAGCCCGATATCCCCGCAGTTTTAATCGGCGACAGCAGAAGGATAATCCAAGTCATAATGACCCTTTTTGCAAATTCCGTCAAGTTTACCGATAAGGGCAGCATTACCGTCGGATTTTCCGCCAGAAAAACGGCGGACGGAGTAAATCTGCATATAGAGGTAAGGGATACCGGCGCAGGGATAACCCCCGACGCCGCAAAAAGGATTTTTACCGTATACGCTGATACCGA
>DNUB01000189.1:2310-3996 GCA_003508605.1 Oscillospiraceae bacterium
TACCGTATACGCTGATACAAACGGGAAAAAATCCTCCGTTCACTTAGGTTTGGGTGTGGCAAAAAGAATCGTTTCCCTTATGGGAGGCTTTATTTTCGCAAGAAACGTCAAAGAGGGCGGCAGCCGATTTGCCGTCACTCTGCCGCAAAGGGTGGAAAATCCAAAGCCCTTTGCCGTCGTGCCTCAGTGCGGCAAGATCAGCGTACTGCTGTATCTCAAAAGCAGTGCGGCGGCGGTTTCCGCATGCAGTCAGCTGGAAAAAATGGGCATAAGGTGCAGAATATGCCATTCGAGGGCGGAGTTCATTTTGGAAAAGGATGACAGCGAAATAACCCATATCTTTTTTGATTACTGCTTTTATTCCTTTGATAAGCCTATTTTCGATATTATGGCAAGAATCAAAACGGTGGCTGCCGTCTGCGGCGACGGCGAAACGGAAACCCCTCTGCCCAGAAATGTCAGAAGAGTTTTAAAGCCGCTTAATATGGCTTCCTTCGTTCATATATTCAACAGAGGACCTGCCGACACGGACAGCTTTGTTCAGGAGTTTACCGCTCCCGACGCAAAAATCCTGGCGTTAAAGGAAGCGTCCGAAAAGCTCGATATGCTCGGCAGTTATGAGATTAAGCCCGTATTTGCCGCCGAAGAAGAGCTTGTAGGCGAATTGTTCAAGGCGGATTACGACCTGATCATAGTTACGGAAAAATCAGAGGAAATTGCCGCCAAGATACTTTGCTGTAACGACGGAATGTTTATGCATATCCCGGTCATTTCCTTAGGCGGAGACTGCGGCGGCTGTTCCGACAGCCTGCCTGAGAATTTTACGGCCTACGAGCTTAACGATATCCTGGTTAAATGGCTGCCCGATAATCTGCTTAAGCCCATAATGACCAATACGGCTAAGCAAGTCTATGAAGAGCTTAATACCGCCAGAGGACTTGCTTCGGCAGGCGGCAGCAAATCCGCCTACAAGGAGATGCTGGAAATATTCGAGGACAGAGCCGAGGAATCCATTTCAACATTAGGCAAAACCATTGCGGATAAAAACTTTGAGCTTTGCGTTTTACAGCTGCTCAGCCTACAGTCCGCCGCAGCCAATATCGGGGCGGTTTCCGCAGCGGAAATTGCACGGCAGGCACAGTCCGCCGCAAAAAGGAAGGAATACAGCCTGCTAAAGGAGCTGAACGGCGTTCTGAATATCAAGCTTAACCGTTTATTAAGCGATATTACCCTCTTCTTCGCTGATAACGGCATTTCCGAATTATCGGACTATCAGCTCGGTAAATCGGCTGAAAGGATAGAAGCGGCTTTGGCAGAGGAAAAGGACGAGATTGCCGCAGAAATGATAGAGGAAATTCTGGAGGGTCATATAGGCTACTCTGTGCGAACCGCTTATAAGGCTGTTTTAAACGATATATATGCAAGAAATTACGATAAAGCGCTGTCGGATTTAGATAAGCTGAAAAAAAGGGGAGGGAAGAGCAATGGTTAAAACGCTTATTACAGCAGATTCAAACTGTTATTTCCCTACCGAAATGTTTCCCGATGAAATCCCCGTCATACAGGCGGAAATTAAAACCGAACACGGTTCATTCCGTGAAAGCTATGAGATCTCCTCGGAAAATCTTATAGAGTATGCAGAGGAAACAGGCAGGGTACCTCAGCTTATCTGTCCTACCGTGGAGG
>DNUB01000189.1:4314-5869 GCA_003508605.1 Oscillospiraceae bacterium
CTTATCTGTCCTACCGTGGAGGACTATCGGGGATTTTTTCACAAGCACCTTAAAAATGCTCAAAGCATATGTCATCTCTGCTGCGGCACTAATGTGAGGGATTCCTTTTATAATGCTCAAAAAGCCGCCGAAACCATAAAAAACGTTTATGTGGCCGATTCAAAACAAATCGGCGGCGGAATGCTGTTTCAGGTGGAGCAGGCCATAAGGCTTGCGGGGGAGGGCTTTTCTCCCGAATTTATCATAAAATCCATAGACGAGCTGGATCATCATATCAACAGCACCTATACCGCCAAGGACACATCTTGGGGCAGAAGGCTGGGTATTGTTTCCAGAAATCTGTCAACGGCAATGGACTTTTTCTGTCTTGCCCCTTTGGTTACGGTAAAAAACGGCGGAATTAAGTTCGGAGCCGTTATCAGAAGCGATCACGAATATTACCGCAACTATATTGCCAAAATATTGAAAAATAAAAGGAATATCGATAGATCCCTGCTTATTATAAGCTGTCCCAAGCCCTATACCAAAAGACTTGACAGATACAAGGCCGAGGTAGCGAAATATGTGCGCTTTGATCGTATTGTGGTAACGGATATTTCCGCAAAGGTGGTGTGCAGATTGGGCGAGGAGTCGATGGGACTGCATTTTCTGACCCTTTAGCTTGTCGAATTGCGTTCTATATCGATTTGACCACGCAAAGCGCACAAAAAACGGCGAAAAGCACTGCTTTGCCCGCCGTTTTTTGAATATAGAGATTTAAATGCAAAAACCAGAAAAAAAGTTTGCAAATCAGGCTGCGGCTGCATTCCCGTCCTGTGTAAGCTTCTTCAAATATGCGTATATTACTGTGCCGTACTTCCTTGATTAGGAGGGCTTTGCCTGCTAAAAAGCCATGGAATTAAGCCTTTTCTACTTATTGTCAAGATTTTCCAAATCCCTATCCTCACCGCTCTGCTTCTTTTTTCTGAAAACCAGCAGCTTGCTTAAAATATAGTTAAGCACCAGAACCACGGCGTTATCTGCAATTTTTGCGAAAAGCTCCCACCATACGCCCTTTATACCTGTCAAATCCACCAAAAGAAACATTATAAGGATATCGACAAAAAGGGTAAAAACTCTTGAGCCGAAAAACTTTCCCGCTTCGGAAAGAATGTGCCAGCCCTTTGCCCTGCTTTCAAAAACCCATATTCTGTTGGTGACATAGGCAAAGGTAACGGCGCATAGCCATGACAAAAACACAGGCAAAACCGTCGTGCTTTCGGTTTTAAATACCGCCGTAAGGTTAAATACCCATTTTAAAAAGCCCGGTACGCTTTCCTCGTTAGGGTATATCCAGCGAAACAGATAGTATGTTCCAAAGGATACGACAGTTGTGAGAATCCCGAAAAAAATGTAATTAACCGGCTCTTTATACTCTTTGTATAAAGATTTCCATTCCTTTGGGTGAATTGCTCTTTTTAAAATGCTTTTTATATCTGTATTCATTTTCTTTTCCCTTTGCTTTTCTTTTTCTGTAATGGAATATTTAGTGAGGGCAATGCCCCGAATTTATGAA
>DNUB01000189.1:6124-9931 GCA_003508605.1 Oscillospiraceae bacterium
CCCGAATTTATGAAAAATCCCGGGACGCAAGCCCCTCAGAGTTTCGGCGGGGATCGGGTCCCCCACTGAAGGACTGAATTAAGCCCGCCGCCTAATGGAGTCTTTGCCTTTTGCTTACAGCAAAAAGCGGGGAACATCTGATTTTGATTATACAATATTTTAAAATATTTTGCAACCGATAAAATTTTTGCAGCCCATAAAAAATTTTTTTCAGAAAGGAACTATATGGAAACCGTCATAATTCTGGTAATTTTGGTATTATTATCCGCCTTTTTTTCCGCCACGGAAACCGCTTTCACAAGCGCAAACCGAATACGCCTAAAAAGCATGGCGGAGGAGGAGGGCAGCAGGGGGGCGGGAATCGCCCTGAAGGTAATGGATAAATACGATAAATGCCTTACCACCATACTTGTGGGCAATAATATCGTTAACATTGCCACCTCGTCTCTTGCAACCATTCTATGTGTACAGCTTTTCGGAGATCGGGGACCCATAATCGCCACTGCCGCCACCACCGTCATTGTACTTATCTTCGGCGAAATAACGCCGAAAACCATTGCCAAGGGAAATGCGGAGACCTTCTGCATCGTTATCGGCAGAATAATCCGACTGTTAATGATTATTTTAACTCCCGTATCCGCAATATTTCTGCTTATACAAAAGGGAGCGTCAAAGCTTTTTAATAAGGGGACTGAGGTTTCCGTTACCGAGCAGGAGCTTATGCACATAATCGATGAGATCGAGGATCAGGGGGTGCTTGAAGAGCAGGAAAGCGACTTAGTGCGCAACGCTCTTGAATTTGACGAAACTACCGCAGAACAGATAATGCAGCCGAGAGTTAACGTGGTGGGCGTGGATCTGTACGCAGACAACAGTCAGATTATGGACACCTTTAGGACAGAGGCGTACACAAGGCTGCCGGTATACGAAAAATCCCTCGACCATATCGTAGGGGTACTGTGCTACCGTGACTTTATGCAGAAGATGCTTGAAGAAAAGGATTTCAGCATTACCGAAATTACCTCCGATATTCTTTATATACCGTCCCTTATGCGGATTTCCGACGTTCTGAAAAAAATGCAGAAGGAAAAGGAGCATATGGCAGTAGTCGTTGACCAATACGGCGGCACGGCGGGCATTGTCACCCTGGAGGATATTCTTGAAGAGCTGGTGGGAGAGATCTGGGACGAAAACGACGAGGTGAGCACTCCAATAAAATTTTTGAACAAGCATATTTTCAGAGTAAGCGGAGATGTTCAAAAGATAGACTTTAACCGATATTTTGAGGATTATGACAAGAGACTTGAAATAGACGGCGATTTCAACACCGTCGGCGGCTGGGTTTTTGAGCTTTTCGGACGAATCCCCGATGTAAACGACAGGGTTGAAACGGAGAATCTGAAAATCACGGTGGAAAGCATGAAAAAGCGCAGAATAGGTATGCTCAAATTTGAGATAAAGCCCCGTGAAACTGGAGATGATTAACTCCCTATGACAGTTTTTTGCATTATTCTTCTTGTAGTATCAGCGGTTTCTCTTACAACGGAGATTATTCTCCGCTATGTGCTTGGAATTAAAAATTTCGGACTTGAAAAGCGGTTTTTTGACTTTCACGGCAGCACCATACCCTTTGAGGACTTTCTGCCTCATGATGTGCTTGAAATTCTTATTTATGCTTTTTCCTTTTCCGTGTTGGGTCTGATTTTAACGGCAATGACCATGCCATGGATGCTTACGGTATTCTGCGGTATGGTTTTCGGCTGTTTGGTCTTATTCGGAAAAATACACTGGTTCAAAAATTCGGTTATTCTGATCAAAAGAGAGAGGCTTCCTAAGGACAGACCGAATGTTGACGATAAGGCGGTTTGCAGCAAGCGGATCGACGGCGGCGGCTACGGTGAAATAATATTTGAATATAAGGGCAGAGGCTACGCCGTTAACGCAGTTTCCGTCAACGGAACGGATATTGAAGAAGGTGAGCATGTTACCGTGGTTCATAAGGAGGAGGGTTTTTGCTTTGTGGAAAGGGAGGACGAGGAAATTGTCAATGAATAGAGAATATATTTACTGATTGATAAAACTGCACAAAAAGCAAGAGGATAATTTGTTTAAAATACCGCCCTTGTATGGTAATCGTTTTCTTGCTATAATAATCATAAGGCGGAACAAATACAAATTTTCCGCCTTATGAAAATAACCGCATACTTTTGTAAAATATTTTCAGGAAAGGAATTTACAAATATGAACTACGGACATTTTGACGAAAAGAACAAAGAGTATGTCATCACCCGTCCCGACACCCCCTCCGCCTGGGCCAACTACTTAGGCTCGCCCGAATACGGCGCAATTATCTCCAACAATGCGGGAGGCTACAGCTTTGTTAAGTCCGGCGCAAACGGCAGGGTTATACGTTACCGCTTTAACAGCGTGCCTAACGATCAGCCCGGCAGGTATGTGTATATCAGGGACAATGAGGACGGGGATTTCTGGTCCGCTTCATGGGCCCCGGTATGCAAGCCTCTTGACAGCTTTAAAAGCGAGTGCCGCCACGGTACAGCGTATTCCGTCATTACCTCCGAATATAAAAGCATCAAATCCGAGGTAACCTATTATGTTCCCAAGGACGCAACCTACGAGGTATGGGCTGCAAAAATCACCAACAACGATACAAAGCCCCGTAAGCTGTCGATAACGGGCTACTGTGAATTTGTAAACGACAACAACTACGAACAGGATCAGGTAAACCTTCAGTACACCCTTTTTATCACCCGCACCTATTTTAAGGGCAATTTCATTCTTCAAAAGCAAAACGAGGTTTTCAAAAATCCCGACAACGAAAGATTTTTGGGAGCTGCGGGAGCAGAGGTTAACGCATACTGCGGCGACAGAGACGCATTTGTGGGCGCATACAGAAGCTATTCCAACCCTAAGGGCATCGAAGAGGGCTTAAAGGGAGATCTGAACTATAACACCAACTCCTGCGGCGCACTTCAGAGCGACATTGTTTTACAGCCCGGCGAAACCAAGGAAATCACCTATCTTTTGGGACAAAAGCCCGAAAACACAGCTAAGGAGATTATCGCAAGATACGAGGAAAAGGGAATCGTCGAAAAGGAGCTGAGAGAGCTTAAGGACTATTGGCACAGCAAGCTCGGAAATTTACAGGTTCACACTCCCGACGACAATTTCAACAATATGGTCAATGTATGGAACGCCTACAACTGCTTTATCACATTTATATGGTCAAGGGCGGCTTCCTTCCAATACTGCGGTCTGCGCAACGGCTTCGGCTACCGGGATACCGTACAGGATATTCAGGGCATTATCCATCTTGCTCCCGAAATGGCTTACGAACAGATTAAGTTTATGCTTTCCGCCCAGGTTACCAACGGCGCAGGTCTGCCCCTTGTAAAATACACTCATAAGGCAGGACAGGAGAACACTCCCGACGATCCCGCATATGTAAAGGAAACAGGTCACCCCTCCTACCGTGCGGATGACGCATTATGGCTTTTCCCCACCGTTTACAAGTATATTTCCGAAAGCGGCAATATTGCTTTTCTTGACGAGGAGATCTTCTATGCCGACAACGGTGAAAAGGGAACGGTTTACGACCACTTAAAGAGAGCCATCGGCTTCTCCATGAACAATTTGGGCGGTCACGGTATGCCTGCGGGACTTCACGCAGATTGGAACGACTGCCTGCGTTTGGGTAAGAAGGGCGAATCCACCTTTGTCGCATTCCAGCTGTATTATGCGATCAAGATTCTTCACGGCTATGCGGAGCTGAAAAAGGACAATGAGTAT
>DNUB01000189.1:10181-11153 GCA_003508605.1 Oscillospiraceae bacterium
TGAAAAAGGACAATGAGTATATCGGATATCTTGACGAAATCTCCGAAAAGCTTACAAAGATTCTTGAAGGCTGCTGGAACGAGGATCGCTGGATAAGAGGCTACAAGGAGGACGGTACCGTTATAGGACAGCGCACCGACCCCGAAGCCTCCATGTGGCTTAATCCTCAGTCTTGGTCGGTCATTTCCGAATTTGCTTCTCCCGTTCAGGGCGTTAAGGCTATGGACAGCGTGGAAAGAGAGCTTAATACTCCATACGGCGCAATGGTTATGTATCCTCCTTATGTGGAGCACGGCTTTGACGGTGCGCTTATGCAGTGCTTCAACAGATGCACTAAGGAAAATGCGGGCATATTCTCACAGCCTCAGGGCTGGCTCATTCTTGCCGAGGCAAAGTTAGGCAGAGGCGATATGGCTTACAAGTATTGGACGGAAGCGGCACCTGCAACCTATAACGACAAAATCGAAACAAGAATACTTGAGCCTTATGTATACGGTCAGTTTGTAGAGGGCAAGGACAGTCCCTTTGCCGGCAGAGCCCATGTGCATTGGCTTACCGGTACGGCTTCTACGGTTATGGTCGGTACTACCGAGGGTATTTTGGGACTTAAGCCCAACACCGAGGGTCTTGTGATCGATCCCTCCATTCCCTCCGCCTGGACCGAATATACCTTTGAAAAAACATTCAGAGGAAAGAGACTTAACGTTACCGTTAAAAATCCGAGCGGAAATCAGCATGGCGTTAAATCTGTCACCGTAAACGGGGAAAAGCTTGACGGTATTCTTATAAAGGCCGAGATCCTTAAGGACAGCAATGATGTTGTAATCGAAATGTAGTTTTCGGATATATCCTGAAGTTAATAATTTAAGGAAACACATTATTTTTACCTCAAAACGATTGTCTTTTGAGTTAAAAAGCCTCGTCAAACGCCGGTTTGACGGGGCTTTTTTTATACTAATTCTTGACTGAAAG
>DNUB01000095.1 GCA_003508605.1 Oscillospiraceae bacterium
GGGCGTTGCCCCTCATTGAAAATATTTTGACGTTAAAACCGAGGTAATACAATGTTGACAGAGATTTTTTACGGCGATTTCGGAACGGGTAAAACTGCGGAAATGTATAGGGAAATTAAGGCGGCGGCGGAAAAAAAGGAACGGTGCATTCTTTTCGTACCCGAACAATTTTCCTTTGATACCGAAAGGGCGGCCTACTTTGCCGTTGGCGCAAAAAATATCCGTTATGTCAGGGTAACGGGCTTTTCAAAGCTTTCAAGGGATATACTTAACCTTTATAAGGCAGCCAGACCCTGCGCAGATAACGCAGTAAAGCTTATCACCATGTGGAAAACCATAGATAACGCAAAAGCGGATTTTTTAAGCTTGGGGAAAAGCAAAAATTCCCCCGGACTCTGCACCCTTATGCTTAAAACCGTTTCCGCCTTTAAAAATGCGGGCATTTCCCCTAAGGACTGCCAAAGGCTGCTTGAAAACGAAGGGGAGCTGGACGAGGACCTGTCGGACAAGGCGGGAGATTTTTTAAGAATATATGCCGATTACGACAAAGCTCTTACCGAAAGCTTGGACGATAAGCTGGACGATGTGTCGAGAGCTGCGGAGCTGGCGGATAAAAACGGATACTTTAAAGGCTGCAGGCTGTTTTTCGACAATTATGACAGCTTTTCCCTTGTTCAGAAAAAAATGCTTTCCGTCGCTTTAAGTCAATGCGATAAAGCCACTGTCTGCCTCAGCTGCGATACGCCGCAAAGCAGGAAAAGAGAATTTATCTGCGTAGCCAAAACCGTCGAGGAAATAAAAACAATAGACCCGGATACCCGCCTAAGGCTTTTCCCAAATGCCTACCGCAAAAAGGCGAGAGGGGATAATTCCGTTAAGCTTTTTTCCGCCAAAACGCCTTATGACGAGGCGGAGCTTATTGCGGCCGAAATTCACAGAAGCGTAAGGGAGGAGGGAGCGAGATACAGAGATTTCCTTATTCTTACCGCCGACGGCGAATATGAGGAAATTATAGGCGACAGACTGAAAAGGGGCGATATTCCCGTATTTTGCGATTTCCCCCACAGTATGACGGAAAAGCCCATAGTGAATTTTGTGACCTTGATTTTAAAAGCGGCGGAGCTTGAAGCCGAGGATATACTTAATTTAGCCGAATGCGGCTATTTGCGGATAAGGGACTTTGACGAAGAGGGTGGCGGGGGCGAGCCGAGACTTATTTACAGCAAGGAGGCATACAGCCTAAGGTGCGCCGCCGAAAGCTATGACATCGACAGGGCGGATTTTGAAAAGGGCTTTGAAAACGATCCGAGACGTGAGTTAGCCGAATTGGAGGGCTTAAGAAAAGGCATCGTGGAGCCTTTGGCAAAGCTTAAGGAGACGTTGGATGGGGCTGCGGACGGTGCGGAGCTTTCGGCTCTGTTTATGGAATACCTTTTGGAGGAGCAGAAAATACAGTCCGCCTTTATTGCCGCTTCAAAGTCGGATATGGGGGGAGAGGTCCACACCATAGAGATCGACGAAAACGCCGCCGAGGAAAACGGCAGGATATGGGACGCTCTTTGCGAAGCCTTTACCTCTATGGCATACTGTCTGGAAAACAAAAAAATAAGCATTGAGGATTACCGCCTGCTTTTGGAGGAGATATTATCGGGGATAAATCTTGCCAACCCGCCCAAAAGCTTGGATAACGTCACCTTGGGCGATATTGAAAGAACCAGGAAGACGTCGCCGAAAACGGTGATAATTGCAGGCTTTAACGAGGGCAGTATACCGAGAGGCTCGCATTTTGAAAGCATTTTTACCGACGACGAGTGCGAAAGCCTTAACAAGGTCGGTTTTTCCGTTTACGACAGCAAGCTTAACCGTCATTCAAAGGAGTATTTTTTTGCCGAAAGGGCAATGAGCCTTTATGAAAGAAAGCTGATAATTACCATGTGCTGTCAGGACGCAGCTGGAAGAGAAGCCGCACCCTCAAGTATTTTATCGGCAGAGGAATTTAAAAATTTAACTATTGCTTCAAAGGAGGAAATGCCCCCCGAATACTTTATAAATACCCGTTACGATTTGCGCTGCGCCCTGTCCTCTTATTGGGGCGGGGACGAAAAGGTCAGAAACGAGCTGCTAAAGCTGCTGTGGGGTCTTGACGATAAGGAGTACGGCAAAAAGGTATCGGAGGCTTTGACGCTGTTAAGCGGCGGGAGAGATTTTTCGCTGCCCCCCTCGCTTGCGGCCGAGCTTTTCGGAAATGCGGCATACTCGCCTACCTCTCTTGAAGCGGCCTTTGACTGTCCCTTTATGTATTTCGGGCAGTATGGCTTAGGTCTGAGGGAAAATAATTCGGCGGATCTGGAAAAAGGCGGAAACAAGGGTACGGTTATACATAATATAATGAGAAGAGCCTTGTCCTCGGGCAGCGATATAGCCGATATGAGCGGAGAGGAAATAGAGCTGCTGGCAAAAAAATCGGTGGAGGAGGAAACGGAGCAGTATATAAGGAACAACCCCACATTTCCCGAAAGAACAAGGGCGTTGCTTGGCTTTATGCTGCCGCAGATAATCGGTATATTAAAGCAGGTAAGCTTAGAGCTGAAGCAGGGGAGCTATAAGCCCTCGGAATTTGAAAAAAAGGTGGAGTATAAGATATGGGACGAAAGGCTTAGGGAAAAATGCGGCTCGGATTTTATCACCGTAAAGGGGACGGCCGACAGAATAGACATATGTGCGGAGCAGAGCACGGAAAAGGCAAAGGGCGGAGCAGGGGAATATGTAAGAATCATTGATTATAAGTCGGGGAAAAAACCCAAAAAATTTACGCTTAACGATGTGGGACAAGGGGCGGATTTACAAATGCTGCTTTATCTTTTTGCCGAATGCGGGGGAGAAAAAAACGGAAGTGCTCAAAGACTTCCCGGCGGCATAGGCTATTTTAACGCAGGCGCACCGAGCAGCTTAAGCGCGGCAAGCAGTCTTTCGGTACGGGAAAAGGATTTGGATAAGGAATGGTATAACAGCCATATAATCAGCGGTGCGGTTTTCGACGGGAACGGAGAGCTTGCCATGCAGGCGAAAAAGTATAACAAGGCCGTCACCGAAAAAACCGAGGGCAGGGCAAGCGACAAATATTACTCTGTCGAAAGCCTGTCCTATGATAGTTTTGCGGAGCTGAAAAGCTATATTGAAAGGGACGTAATCGTCAATAAGGTGATATCCCTGTTAGACGGAGAAATAAAGGCACTGCCCTTAGAGCGTTCGGACGGATTGCCCTGCGATTTTTGCAGCTTTTCGTCAATCTGCGCAAATAAGGGTAAAAATGTACGTACCGCAGAGGACGGCGGCGACATGAACAAATTCAGGATAAAGCCTTCGGAAAACAAGGGAGAGGGGGAAGAAAAGTGAATTTTACAGAACAGCAGCAAAAGGCGATAGATTACAGGGAAAGCACCTCGGCCGCCGTGTCCGCCTCGGCGGGAAGCGGCAAGACCGCAGTTCTTGTGGAGCATATAGCAAGGCTTATTTCCGATGAGAGCAGCCCCGTTCCCGCCGACAGGATAGCCGCCGTTACCTTTACGGAAAAAGCGTCGGCGGAGCTTAAAAGCAGGCTTGAAAAAAGAATGGAGCGGCTTATTGCGGAAAATCCCCACAGCGATTTTTACAGAGATCAGCTGGTGCGGCTTTCCTTTGCTCAGATTTCTACCATAAGCAGCTTTTGTTTTTCTCTTGTGAAGGACAATATACGGCTTTTGCCTTTGGACGAGGGGATAAGGGTAATAGACGAGGTAAAAAGCGGCGAGCTGTCGCAAAAGGCGGCAAGGCTTATGATGAAAAGATTTTATACGGAGCTTTCCCCCGGTGAGCAGTCGGAGTTTTACCGGCTTTTGGGGGGAGAAAGGCAGCTTGTTGAGCTTGCCGTGCAAATGTATAAATTTTTCTCAAATATTCCCGACCCCCATCGGTGGATAGGAGAACAGCTTAAAATCTACACCGACAGAGAGCTTTTTGAGGAAAAATATGTTAAGCCCTATAAGGAGCAGGTTTTAAGGGAGCTTAACATAACCGAGAAAATGCTGGAGGAGACCGTAAACGAAATCAGAGCCTGCATAATTTCCGAAACCCCCATAAAAAAGGCAAAGGGCGAGACGGAGCTGTCCGCCGAGGCGCAGACGTCAAATTTGGCTTTAAAGGGACTGCCCTATTTTGAAAATCTGAAAAATATAGCGGAAAGATCCGAAAACGCTTTTAAAAGCGGCAGCTTGGATTCGGCGTTAAGGGAAGCAAGCGCAGAGCAGGGAAGAAGCCCCGCACTGGGCGGAAACGCAGTATTGTCGAAATTTGTCGAGGTCAAGGAAAGCTTTAAGGAGAGCATAGACGAATTTAAGGCTTCGGTGCTGACGCTGACCGATTGGGACAGGGAAAGAATCGCCTGCCTTGAAACCCTTCAAAGGATATATTATTTGGAAAGAATATATGAGGAGGAATATTCGGGGCTGAAAAGAAGGGAGGCTCTTGCGGATTTTTCCGATCTGGAGAAATATGCTCTGGAGGCGGTAAGAAAGGGCGGGGGAAAGGGCAGATACGAATACATAATAGTTGACGAATTTCAGGACAGCAACGATATTCAGTATGAGATCTTTAAGGAGCTTTCAAGGGACGAAAGCAACCTGTATTTTGTAGGCGACGAAAAGCAGTGTATTTATGCTTTCAGAAACGCCAACCCCGAAATTTTCACTTCCCTTTGCAAAAGCCCCCGATACAATAATATTAAGCTCACCAAAAATTTCCGAAGCGGAGAAGATGTTATAAATACCGTAAACCTGTTGTTTTCTTCCGAAAATAAGCCGATAAGCTTTTCCGAAAACCCGTGGGAGGATATGAGCTGCGGCAGAGGAATAGACTTTTGCGGCAAAAACAAAAGCGAGCTGGTCAAGGTTTGCGCCGAGAGCAATACAAGCGATAAAGAGCTTATGTATGTCGCCTACAGAATACGGCATATGGTTAAAAGCGGCTTTACCGTACACAAGGGCGATACCGAGCATCCCTGCGGCTACGGGGATTTTGCCGTGCTTGTCCGCCGCAACGAAACTGCGGTAAGGCTCAGGAAAATTATGGAGGAATACGGAATCCCCGCCGTTTCCGTAGGCGAAAAGGAGTTCACCAACCTTTTGGAGGTGGAGCAGGTTACGGCTATTCTTTCCGCAGTTATAAGACCCAACGATAATATGTCCGTGGCAAAGTCGCTTATGAGCCCTGCCTACGGATTTACCGCCGAGGATATGGCAAGGGTAAGACTGGCGGAGGGCACGGACTCCGCCGAACCGAAAAAGACTCCTCTGTACACCAATCTGACAAAAATGGATAAGGCGGGGGGTGAGGATCCGCTGCATCGAAAGATCCGCCGTTTTCTCACGGATATGAAGCTGTTGAGAAAGGAGGCGGGAAGCAGCTCCACCTCGGCTCTTATCCGCAAAATCTACAATGTTACCGCTATTGACAGCATAATGAGCGTTGGTCTGAGGGGAAAGGAGCGTTTGGCTAATCTCCGCCTGCTGGTGCGTTACGGAAGAGATTACCCCCGCCCCGCCGATTTTCTGTCAGCCTTGAAAAACATTAAAAGCAGCCGTGAGATCGCCCTCCCTCAGGCTCAGGTAAAGGAGCGGGAGGAAAGCTCGGTAAAGCTTATGTCTATCCACGCTTCAAAGGGCTTGCAGTTTCCCGTGGTATTTGTGGCGGAAACCAACATATCTCCCAACACCAGGGACAGATTTTTAAAAATGGTGTACAGCTTTAAGGAGGGAGTGGGAATTTCCGTTTCCGACAATGAAAAATTATATAAATACCGCACTCTTTCCCACAGACTGCTTGAAAAGGGATATTTGGACCGTGTTATGGGCGAGGAATTAAGGCTTTTGTACGTGGCGATGACAAGAGCGGAGGAAAAGCTGATAGTTACCGCTTCCGCAGAGATCAGGAAAAAGGAGAAAAAGAGCAGAAGCGGAGAATCAGAGTATACGGAGGAGGAAGCTCCCCCCGTAAAGGACAGCTGCTGCCGCTTTATATGCAAACGGCTGGAAAAAGTCCCGGCTATGATGGATTTGTCGCAGTGGAAGGAGGATATTGTTCTTTCCCCGGAAGAGGATTCGGAAACGGATTCGGAACAAAACTCGGAAAAGGAGCTTTTGAAGCCCGATTTCCGACTGATAAAGGAAAAGCTTAAATTTCGGTATCCGTATAAAGAGCTTTCCGATATCCCCGCAAAATTTACCGCCACCGCTTTAGGAGTTAAGGCTGAGGAAAGCGGGGACGAAAACTCCTCAGGCAGGGCATTTTATCTGGGGCTGCCCGTTTTCATTAAAAAGAACAAGCCCCTTACTCCTAAGGAGAGAGGCGATTTATATCATAAGGTGATGGAAAATCTGGATTTTTCCGCAGAAAATGCGGAAAAGGAGCTGAGCCGCCTTGAGAAATCGGGAGTTATTTCCGAAAAAGAACGAACGGAAATAAAATCAGGGGAAATACAGGGCTTTTTGGATTCCTCACTTTGTAAAAGAGCGGTTAAGGCGGAGGAAATAAACAGGGAGTTCCCGATTTTTACCACCGTAAACGCCGCAAATACGGAAAATCCCCAAAATGAGGATCTGTCGTTTATTCAGGGCATAGCCGATATGTTCTTTGTGGAAAACGGCGAAATAGTCCTTGCGGATTATAAAACCAACAGGAACACCACCGCCAAAAAGCTTACGGAGGAGTACAAGGGACAGCTTTCGATTTACAGGAAGGCTCTTGAAGAGATGACGGGGCTTAAGGTCAGGGAATGCTGGCTTTACAGCTTTTCCTTGGGGCAGTGCATTATGGTGGACACTGATCCCCTTTAAAGCAGGCAGGCCTTCGTGCATATTTTATCGGCTGCAGGCTGTTTCTGACAGCAATAATGCCGCACAAGAGGGTTTTCGGCTTCCTGTGCGGCGTTTTTTGTTGTTTATTTTTACAGTTCTCTTAAAACAGGCTGTATCTGTCTTCCCGAAAGAGCGGCTATAATCGTATCCGGAATTAAGGAAAAATCACCCACGACAGAGGTGGGCTTTTTGGCGAAATCGTCCTGCCTTAAAGGTACAAAGTAGTAATTACGCAAATTCATAAGTGCGCCTATATTTTTTGCCGAACCGCTTAATGCATCGTTTGTGGCTGCGTTTACCACAACAGGGCGGTTGCCCCTTAAATGGCTTTTTACCGCCATGGTAACAGGGGTATCGGTAATAGACATGGCAAGCTTGGCCAAAGTATTGCCCGTACAGTTGGGCAAAAGCATTATGTCGGTCATTTTCTTTGGTCCTATAGGCTCTGCGTCTTCAATGGTCAGAATTGCCTTTCTCCCCGCTATTTTCTCAAAGACGGCCAAGTTTTCCTCCGCAGCTCCGAAGCGTGAGGAAATTGAAGCGGCGTTAAAGCTCATAACGGGTATGATTTCCGCCCCCATTTTTTTAAGCTCAGCCGCAGCTTCAAAGGCTTTTTTAAATGTACAGAAGGAGCCGCAGAGGGCGACTCCGATTTTCAGACCGTGCATAATTCCCTTTGACGGTTCTTTTATGCCCTTTTCCGAGACGCCGTTTTTTTCCTTTTCCCCATATGTTTTTTCGGCGCATTTATCCCTTTGTCCGTTCCCCTTTTCGGGGGCAGCGATTTCATAAATGCTCTCCATTTTACTCTCCCCCTTCCCTTAACATATTCTCTATGGTTTTGCCGATTATTCTGCCTGCCGAAACGGGAGCGGTTCTGCCGGGAAGGGATAACGCCCAGATTACCTTGACTCCCACGCTTGCCGCAAGCTCCATATCCTCTACTCCTGTTTTTGATGCAAGGTCTATTATAAGGCAGTCTTTTTTTAGCATCATCAGACGTTTCCTGTCAAAAACGGGAGCGGGTACGGTGTTGATTACCCCGTCATAGGCTATAAGCGTTCCGTTAAGCTTGTCAAAATGCACGGTATTGCAGCCTAAGCCCGATGCTCGGGCAAGCTGCTCGTACTTTCTTGCCGCTACGGTGACCCTTGCGCCCAAATCCTTCAGCATTCTCGCCGTAACCTCGCCTATTCTGCCAAAGCCCGTTATAAGTATTTTTGAGCCGAAAACCGTTATGGGCAGCTCCGAAAGCAGTATTTCCAATGCGCCCTCGGCAGTGGGAATTGCGTTCATAATTTGCAGCTCTTCTCTTGAAAAATAGTTTTTCAGCTTAAGCCCGTTTTCCCCGCAAAGACCCTCAAGATAGGCGCAGGACTTTCCCGTAAAAACAGTGCCGCCCGTTTTTACGGCGGAAACGAGCACATCCAGGTCAAGATTTTCCCTGTGGTAGGGCATATTTATGTGCCGTCCGTCCGAGGAGGCGGGCAGGGGCAGCACTGCGCAGTCGCAGGGTATGATCCGGCTTACATTGGGGACGGGAAATTCCTCCGCATTTTCAAAGCCGTAAACAAAGCAGCTATGCTCTTTATTTAAATATTCGGCGGCATAAAGCATACGAAGATCCCCGCCTAAAAACAAAAACTTTTCCATAGTATTTTCCTTTCCAAGGTGTTTTTTGTGTTCTTTGTGAAGCATTGACAAAAAAGATCCCGATACGTTCCCTTTTTGCGCAATGCCGCCATTACCTTATTTTATGACGGAAGGGAAAAAATGGTTCTATACGGGGGATTTGCTCTTTTTCGTATGAAAAGCGCACTTTGCGGTTGCGCAAAATCCGAAACCTGCGCATATGGGTTGGTTGATATACTTTCGGAAAAATGATATATTATAAACGCAGGGTATCGATACACGGCAAAATAAGTATTAAAAGGAGAATCGGCTATGAGTTTTGGTAAAAACCTTCAATTTTTAAGAAGATTAAGAGGGGATATGACCCAGGAAAAGCTGGCGGAAAAAATGAACGTAAGCCGTCAGACAATTTCCAAGTGGGAATTGGATACCGCCCAGCCCGAGATCGATAAGGCGATAGAGCTGTGCGACTTATTCTGCTGCAGTTTGGACAATCTTTTCAGAGAGGATATGAACGCTCAAAGCGATGCGTATACCAATCTCCGCATAGAAACAGTTCCTCCCTTCCGTTATATCAAGCATGCAGTGATAAGCTCCGATCCCGAGGGAGATGCGCTTAACCATATTTTTAACTGTGCCCATGATAACGGAGTGGAAAATCCTAAGGTTATCGGCTGGGATTTTCCCTGTCTGTCTCAGGAGCAAATCAATATTTATAATATGCACGGCTACGAGGCAGCATGGATCCTTCCCGACGGCGTCAAGCCCGCCGACCGTGAAATCTATGAGCAGCAGGAGCATAGGTATGCGGCTATTCATATCGAGACACCCTTTGACA
The DNA here is from genome assembly GCA_003508605.1 of Oscillospiraceae bacterium. GTDB lineage: Bacteria > Bacillota > Clostridia > Oscillospirales > Ruminococcaceae > Ruminiclostridium_E. The sequence goes on from DNUB01000095.1 coordinate 9,361, forward strand.
CACCCTTCACAACTATTCCCAACGCTTATAAAACACTGTTTGAATTTATTAAGGTCAACGGCTTGGAGCATGAGGGCAAAGGAGTGATTCCCTGCTTTGAAACTGACGGAGACACTATGGACGTTTATATAGCCGTTACCTAAAGGGCGGACCTGTAGGCGAATAAAACCGCTGCCCCACACCCCTTAAGTCAGGGTCGTCGGGCAGCGGTTTTTAGTTAAAGGCTTAATGCTCACACTTTGTTATGTATTTTCATTTTAGTGGTGCCATCTATTTATACAAGCAGACATTATAAACATAGTCGTTATTCCAATATCCCTTCATATCGGATTCGTAAAATACCACCTTAAGGCCGTGCTTTTTACCGAAGTCTTCAAAAAAGCTTTTGGGATAGAACAGCTTTGGCAGTCCGCTGTATTTTTCATCGTAATTTTCTATGGTCTTTCTTCTGAAATCAATAAAGTCCTGCTTTTTGTCAAGGTCGTGAACATCAATAAGTACAATGCTGTTTCTGCACTTTTCGTTCATTATCTCCAGAACCTTTTGTGCATAATCATAGTCGGCGAAATAGGAAAAAACGCTGTTGGAAAAGCATGCATCATACTTTATTTCGCTGCTTGCATTTACTGCGTCATTACAGATAAGCTCCAATACCTTTTCATTGTCGATGGCTTCCTTGGCGAAATCAAGCAGATTTTGCGAATAATCGATACCGCCTACCCTATAATCAAGGAGAGAGAAAAGATAAAGGTTTCCGCCGCTGCCGCAGCCTATTTCAAAAACGCTTTTGCATGGTTTATAAAGGCACAGCTTCTCTAACAGCTTTTTGTGCTGATCCATAAATCCCTCGTAGCTTATACCGTTTTCCACGATGTCAAAGCCGTTAAGCTTTTTCATATAGAGAAACATTTCCTTGGGATCGCTTTTAAGCGCTTCAATATCCACACTTTCGTCCTTGCTGCGCTTTGGCCAAATTTCCTTCCATTTGCTGCCCATAATTTTTCCTCACATTTAAAAGTTAAATTTATTTTTAGAGCGTGTTCACATAAAACCAATATGCAGATTTTCGAGCATAATTTTGTTGTAGATGGGACAAATTTTTGCAGGAATACTTGTGTATTTAAAAAAACGAAATATACGTTAAAATTTACTGTAAAGATGTATGTCGGGCTTTGTGTGAACATGCTCTAATTCTTTTGTATAGTAACAATATAACATATAATTTATATTTTGGCAATAGTTGATCCATATCAAATCAATACTTGCCGTTTATTTAAAATATCGCCGCTGATAATATTTTCTTCCGCATATCACCCTAAGCGGCCGTCAAAAAGTCTTACGGTAAATCTTATCCTTTCCCCTTCGCTTTCCGCAAAAATCTCCCCCTTATGCAGCTTGACAATCTCCTTGGCAATAGCCAGCCCCAGTCCCGAGCCTCCCGTTTCGCTGTTTCTGGAGCTGTCAAGGCGGTAAAACTGCTCGAAAACACGATCCAGCTTTTCCCTCGGTATATTCGTTCCCCTGTTTTCCACAGCGATCGTTATCACGCCCTCATTCCGCTGTAATTTCAGTTCTATGGGGGTATTTTCACAGCTGTAAATTATGCCGTTTCTGATAAGATTGTCAAAAACTCTTTCCAGCTTGTCGGGATCGCATAAAAGCCATATATCCTTTGGTATCTCGGTTTTCCAGACAAGCCCCTTTTGCGCTAAAACGGGCGTAAACTCGTCGCATATCTGTTCAAGCATTCTGCTTAAATTTATCCTTTTCAGCTCCAAGGTGATATTTGTAAGATTAAACCTTGTGATCTCAAAAAATTCGTTAATAAGCTCCTCCAGCCTTAACGCCTTGTCAAGGGCAATTCCCGTGTATTTGGCTTTAAGCTTCGGGCTTAGCTTAGGCTCGTCCCTCAACAGCGTAAGGTATCCCACCACCGACGTAAGGGGAGTTTTAAGATCATGAGCCAGGTACATTATCAAATCGTTTTTTCGCTTTTCCGCTTCCTTTGCCAGCTCTCCGTTTCTCAGTGCTTTTTCTCTCGAAAGATTCAGCTCCTGCTCGATTTCAAACAGGGTGCTTCTTAAGGAAATTTCCTGCTCGTCGGGCGAGGTAAGCCGCTTTGCCGCCGCCACAATCTCGTCGATGTACTTTAAAAGCCGTATTATAAAAATATTGGTTATGACCGTTCCGCCGATAATAATTATGACGCAGCTTATTGTAATAATATTATCCTCGATAAATTTCAGCCTTTCATATACTATATCGTGTTCATACCATATTCTGCTTGCGCATACCCGGCGGCATATGAGAACGCCTGCAGTCAGAACGGCTATAAAGGCTGCCATTGCGATAAAGTATTGCAGAATGATACGCCTTGTAATATGACTGCGGCGGTATTTTATCCTTTCACTGATCAATTTTATACCCCTGCGGGTTCGTCATCCGTTATAAGTATTCGTTCGGACATAGCTTTATTTCCTTTTAGTATGTTTTCTTATCATTCAATGAGGCACTGTCCTCATTGAAAAGTATACCATATATCCTTTCTTTCATCAACTGCCGAAATTCTTACAATTTTATTACTTTGTTTGTCTTTCAACGCTCTTCATAATTTTCAATGAAAAACAGACGATAATTTGCGGTAATAGGAACGATAAAACAAAAAGTATATTTTTTCAAAATCTGTTAAAACTATCCATAAAGAAAAAATCCGCAATTACAGAAAGGACTTATGGATATGAAAAAACAAGGTTTTGCAAAGATAAGAGATTTTATGAAGGGAAAGGGCTTTATTGCGGCTCTTGTGTTAAGCGTTGCGGCGGTGGGGTTTTCCACCTATTATGCCTATGACAGCATTATGAGCAGCTTTGAGGAGGGAGCGGGAAGTGAAAATTTGTTTGTTGACGTCGACAAGGGTCAGCCGGGGATTCCGAAAAATACTTCGGCGCCCGTTACCGCTCCCGAGAAAACCGAGGCCGCTGCGGAAACAACATTGGCGGAAACCGAGCCTGCCGCAACGGCGGCAAATAATTTCTTTGCTTCCAAGTCACCAAGAGCTCTGCCCGTTGAAGGCGAAATCATCAACCCTTACAGCGACGGAGAGCTTGTTAAGTCGGAAACGCTGAACCTGTGGCAGACTCATGACGGAATAGATATTGCCGCAGAAGCGGGAACGGAAATCAGAGCGGCGGGAGAAGGAACGGTTCTGAATATATGGGAGGACGGACTTTGGGGCATTTGCCTTTCCATCGATCACGGCGACGGTTATGTAAGCGGTTATTTAGGCGTTGACAAAAGCGTTTCCGTTTCCATCGGGCAGGAGGTAGCCTGCGGAGATATTATAGCAAGGGTGGGAAATACCGCCGAATGCGAATGTGCCCTGCCCTCTCATCTGCACTTTGAGGTTAAAAAAGACGGGGAGTTCGTCAGTCCCCTTAGCTTTACCGAAAACAATTAAGACAAGGGGCGGATCATTTTTTAATCGACCGCCGCCCAAAGCCGTAAATCACAAACAAATCACAGGGAGCTTTCTCTCTTTCTCTCTTTCGACACCTTTTTTAAATCAATCCTGTTACTATAAGGTAACAGGATTGATTTTTTAAGGGGGCTGCCCCTTGTTAAACGGGAGAATAATTTATGACAGTGGAGATTTTAACGGGAGAAAACTATATAACGGCCGTTCTGAAGGGAGAGCTTGATCACTGCACCGCTGCAGGCGCAAGGGAAATTATAGACGCCAGGCTGGAAAAATATACTCCGAGGCTGTGTATACTGGATTTTTCGGGGGTGAGCTTTATGGACAGCAGCGGTATAGGACTTATTTTAGGCAGACAGCGTGTCGCCTCTGTTTTCGGCGGAAGCGTAAGGGTTAAAAATCCCTCCCGCTATGCGGAAAAAATCATAAAATTAGCCGGGCTTGAAAAAATGATACTGCCCGAAAACTGCAAGGTATAGGTTTTTGCGGCAAAAATCTGTTGAAAAGGAGAAAAAATGAAAACCGTAAATTATATGAAAATCACCTTCCCCGCCATGGCAAAAAACGAATCGCTGGCAAGAAGCTGCGTAGCCGCCTTTGCGGCAGGGGCGGATCCCACCGTGGAGGAGCTTACCGACATACGAAGCGCAGTTTGCGAGGCGGTGACCAACGCCATCGTACACGGCTACCGCAGCGTTGCGGGAGATATAACGCTTACCCTTAAAATGACCGAGGATAACTGTCTTTACATAAAAGTATCCGACAAGGGCTGCGGCATAGAGGACGTTAAAAAGGCGATGCAGCCGCTGTATACAACCGCTCCAGAGGAGGAAAGGGCGGGTCTGGGCTTTGCGGTTATGGAGGCGTTTACCGACAGCTTAAGGGTAACAAGCCGCCCGGGGAAAGGAACTGCCGTAATTATGAAGAAAAAGCTTACCGACAAATTTGAATCTTAATGCCGTTATGAATAAAACCGACAATAAGTTTATACAGGATAATTTAGGTTTGGTGCATTCCCTTGCGGCAAGGTTCAGGGGCAGGGGGATAGAATATGAGGAGCTGTATGCCGCCGGCTGCGAGGGGCTTGTAAAAGCCGCAAAGGGCTTTGACGAAGCAAGGGGGCTGCAGTTTTCCACCTATGCGGTACCCGTTATATTAGGCGAGATAAAAAGACTTTTCCGCGACGGCGGCGCCGTTAAGGTAAGCCGCGGTTTAAAGGAGCTTTCCCTTAAAGCGGCAAGAGTACAGGAGGAAATAAGGAAGGAGGGGAGAGAACCCAGGCTTTCCGAAATCGCTTCCGCTCTTAATATATCGGTGGAGCAGGCAGGGGAAGCGGTTTGCGCCTCGCTTCCGCCCCTATCCCTTACGGCGCAGAGCGAGGACGAAAGGGAGCTTGAAATTCCCGTACCTCCGGAGCAGTCAAAGCTTACGGATAAAATTGCCTTGAATCAGTGTCTTTCTCTTTTAACCGAGGAGGAACGGAGTATTATTACATTAAGATATTGGAAGAACAGAACACAGCGCGAAACGGGTCTTATTTTAGGGTTGTCTCAGGTACAGGTGTCAAGAAAGGAGAAAAAGGCACTTGCAAGGCTTAGGGAGATGCTTCTGTAAATTGCGGCAATAAAGACCGGAACGCAGAATAAGCTTTCGTTAAAGCACGGATTGTTTAAGCAGTGCTTTAACGAAAGCTTTTCTTATATTTACTGTACGTTGATTTTAACAGCGACATATGGTATACTTTATATCGGTCCCTTTAAAAAGAAATTGTATTAAAGCTTAGGGCTTGTTTGAAAATAAAGGGAATGCCGGATTTTCGAGCCAAAATGGTTAGATTCAAGGAAAAAAACGCGGTCAAACCGACGTTTGACGAGGCTTTCTGACGCAGAAGACGACCGTTTTGGTTCGAAAAGACGGTGTTCACGATTTTTCAAACAAGCCCTATTTACAAGTAAACTTAAAGCTGCTTTTTCTGTAAAAAGGATATGGAGGTCAGTATGCACTATACAAGCTCATACAAATCCCCCGCAGGCGAAATCCTGCTTGCCGCCGACGAAACGGGGGTTACGGGAGTCTGGTTTAAAGGCGGGAAATATTATGCCCGTTGTCTTGACAAGGTGAATGAATCAAAGGAAACGACGATTATAAAACAGCTTAAAAAGTGGCTGGATATTTATTTCAGCGGCAATGAGCCTGATTTTACTCCCCCATTTCATTTGACAGGTACAGATTTTCAAATCGAAGTATGGAATATTCTGTGTAAAATACCATACGGCAGCACAACCACATACAGCGAAATCGCAAGGAAAATCGCCAAAAATCGGGGATTAGAGCGCATGTCCGCCCAGGCGGTGGGAACCGCTGTGGGCAAAAACAACGTGAATTTAATCGTACCCTGTCATCGTGTCATCAGCGTAAATAACAGCCTTTCAGGTTATGCAGGCGGAATTGACAAAAAAATCAGGCTTCTGAAGCTGGAGGGCGCATGGAGAGACGAATTTTTTGTGCCAAATTATAGAAATGCTGCATCCTGAAAAAAGGCGCATATGGCGTTAATCCAAAAAAATTAAAAAGTTAATCGGCATCTGTTTACAACAGAGAGAGCTGCATTAACACGCCTGCCGCGCCTAATAACCCCATTAGACAGAACATTCCAAGAGTACTAATTTTATTTACATTTTAAGAATTTATCAATTGTGGTTATTTACAAAGCAATGCTGCACCTCGCCAAATGAGGGGCAGCATTTGAATGCTTTATAAAAAATTATCATAAATTATCAAACGGAGCTGTGCCTTTTAACATAATCAACTACATCATCAACGGTAGTAAACGCCAAACCAACAACTGTATCGGCGCAGCCGTAATAGATGGCGATTCTGTTTGTATCCTGATCGCAGAGAGCGGCGCAGGGGAACGTAACGTTGGGAACGTCGCCCACCATTTCGTACATTTCACGGGGATTGATAAGATATTCTTTGCATCTTGCGATAACCTTCCAGGGCTTATCGATATCAAGCAGGCAAGCTCCGAAGCTGTAAACAAAGCCGTTGCAGCTTTCAAGCACTCCGTGATAGAAGCAGAGCCAGCCCTCGCTTGTTTCAATGGGAATAGGACCTGCGCCTATTTTCTTAGCCTCCCAGCCGCTGCCGGGAGCCATTACATGTCTGTGCTCGCCCCAATACTTCATATCGGGCGACTGTGAAAGGTACATATCGCCGAAGGGAGTATGACCGCTGTCGGAGGGACGGCTGAACATTACATACTTGCCGTTGATCTTTCTGGGAAAGAGAACGCCGTTTCTGTTAAAGGGAAGGAATGCGTTTTCACACTGGTGAAATTCCTTAAAATCCTTTGTCCAGCCCACGCCGATGGTAGGCTTCCAGCCGTAGGAATTGCACCAGGTGATCCAATATCTGTCCTCGATCCATACGCAGCGGGGATCGTATCCGTACTGCCAGGGATTAGCCTCTGCAGCTGCGGGATCGTCGTTTATCCAATCAACTCTTTCGGGATTTATATTCCAATGAATACCGTCCTCGGAGAAGCCGGCGTGAATAGCCATATTTCTCTGCTTGTCATCACAGCGGAAAACACCTGCAAACTTGCCCTCAAAGGGTACTACCGCACTGTTGAAAATAGAGTTGCTGGTGGGAAGCAGGTCGCGGGGGATAATTGGGTTTTCACTGTAACGCCAGATAACCTCGTTACAGCCTGCGGGCTTGTCTTGCCAGGGCATATTCGGAATAGACTGTCCGTTAATAATTTTTACGCTCATGGTCGTTGTCCTTTCGTGCTTTTAAATTTCCGCTTTCGACGGATCATATTTAAACTTATTAAGTTTTATTATATCAGTGTAAAATATTGTTGTCAAGGGGGTAATACAAACAAAAAAGCATTTTCGTATTAGTTGGTTTTTACTTAAACGGCGGCGGTATTTTAAGCAAATTAACCTTTGCGTTAATTTATTATTCACCTTCGGTCCGGGGTAATTTAAGGCAACACCGCACAATTATTGTCGTTCGAGTGCGCAGTCAGATTTTTCGTC
>DNUB01000096.1:0-3185 GCA_003508605.1 Oscillospiraceae bacterium
ATACCATAAAAGAAAAATCAGTAAAAGATAAAGCCAAACGCAGTTCAAAAAACCAACGCAGCGAAAAAGCCAACGCAGTAAAAAAGCCAAACGCAGTGAAAAAGCAAACGCAGTGAAAAAAGCCAACGCAGTGAAAAGCCATGGAAACAACCCCTGCAACTTTCGTAACAGAACCATTTTTTACAAAGTAGTGACATTTGAATAAATATATGGTATAATATATACAATTACGCAATGAGCTTTTTTGTGCGGTTATTACGGAAAAAACCCTGCAGAAACCGTAATATGGCTTTGTGCCGCCTTTTCGGGGCACATTTCCGGCGGCTGCCGCTCTTTGCCCTACATTTTTCGAAAGGGTGAAAAAATGAATTATGAAAAATCCTGCGGCGCAATAGTGTACCGTAAGCATCATGGAAATACGGAAATTCTGCTGGCAAGAAATATTAAATCGGGACATTGGTCCTTCCCCAAAGGGCATATGGAGGAGGGAGAAACGGAGGAGGAAACGGCACGGCGGGAAATTAAGGAGGAAACGGGGCTTGATGTGCTTTTGGATACGGGGTTCAGAGAAACCGTCACCTACTCCCCAAAGCGAAATACCAAAAAAACGGTGGTCTACTTTGTGGCTATCCCCACCAGCCACGAGCTTGTTCCCCAAAAGGACGAGATATCGGAGTTAAAATGGCAGGAAATAGGACAGGCGTCCGCTCTGCTTACCTATGAAAATGACAAAATTACCGTAAGCAAGGCTAAAAGCTTTATCGCCTTGATGAAATAGACTTTTGGCTGCTGAAAGCAAAACACTTAAAAAGCAACTTAAACGCTTTTCAGAAATAGTATTGTACGGCGAAAAAAGGAAACACAGGTTTTTAAAAAATACAATTTTCGGAAAGAAAAACGGTATGAACTACTTTCAAAGTATTGAATATTTAAAGGGCTTCACCAAATCGGGAAAGCCCGTAACCGACCTTTCAAGATTTGAGGGTCTTATGAGTGCGCTGGGCGATCCCCAAAGGGGGCTCAGCTTTATTCATGTTGCAGGCACCAACGGCAAGGGCAGCGTATGCGAATACATTTCCCACGCTCTGCAGCTTGCGGGCTTTAACACGGGAAAATTTACATCTCCCTATATAACATTTGTGGAAGAGCGAATACAAATAAACGGCAAGCCCATAAGCAGAGAGGAATTTGCCCTTTATATAAGCAGGGCAAGAGAGGGAGCGGAAAAAACAGGCTGCACCCATTACTCGCAGTTTGAAATACTTAACGCCGCCGCCTTCCTTTGCTTTAAGGCAAGGGGTTGCGATTACACCGTATTGGAAACGGGCATAGGCGGGCTTTTGGACAGCACCAATATAATTACCCCAAAAATATCCGTAATAACAACGGTGGATCTGGATCACTGCGCAGTTTTGGGAAACACTCCCGCCGAAATCGCAGAGCATAAGGCGGGAATTATAAAAAAAGGCTGTCCCGTGGTGGTGGCTCCCTTTCAGTACGACTCTGCCGCCCATGTTTTGAAGAACAAGGCGGACAGGGAGGGCTCTGCCTTCATAATGCCCGAAAACAGCCACATTGAGCTTGTTTCATCGGATCTGAGCGGCACACGCTTTTTGTATAAGGGAAAAGCCTTTAAAACAAAAATGTGCGGCAAGCATCAGGCGATAAACGCTGCGGCGGCAATAGAAACGCTGCGCCTGCTGAATATTCCCGAAAAGCATATTGAAAAAGCCCTGCTCACCGCTGCTGTTCCCGCAAGAACAGAGCAGGTGGAGGGCTGGATAATAGACGGCGCACATAACCCCTCCGGTGCAGGGGCGTTAGCTGAACTGTTAAAAGGGATTAAAGGAAAAAAGGTGCTGCTTACGGGAATGCTGACCACAAAGGACTGGAAGGGCTCGTTAAAGCTGCTTATACCGCTGTTCGACTATGTTGCTGCCGTCGATTCCTTTGCCGAAAACGCCGTAAGCAAAAGCGAAATAGCCCGCTTCGCCCGCAGTATGGGAAAAAAAGCCGCCGCCGTACGGGATTTGACCGAAGGAATAACGGCGGCAGAGACGCAGAACGCCGATCTGAAGGTGGTATGCGGCTCTCTCTATCTTTGCGGAGAAGTAAGGAAATTGCTTATCGAAAAAACAAAATGATCTGTGCAGTAAAATATGTTGAAACGGGCGACGCTTATTGAACGCCATTTCATAAGCAGGACTGCTGCGGGCTTATAAAGGTCTTTATCGCCGCCTCATTTTCCTTAAAGCAGTTAAGCCCTTCTTCGTAAAGCTTTACCAGCTTTTCGGGGCGGCTCTCCGTTCTGCCCACGCCGTAGGTGTCCCTTGGCGTAAGAATTAGGGCTTTCCCCTCCCTGCGTAAATTTTCCAATTCGGACAGGGAGCTGTTGTACCTTTCCGGACGGCTTAAAAAGCTTTCCACAAATCGGGGATATTTGCGGTAGGCGGCTTTGACAAGGGGAGTGGCGGACTCATAGCCCTTTATATAGCCATTGGGGTGGGTCAATATTGCAATAATTTTATCGCAGCCGTCCTCAAAGGCTTTTTTAAAGGGAAGGGAATCGGAAACCCCTCCGTCCATATACATTACGCCGTTTATTTCAATAGGCTTAAACAGCAGAGGCAGGGCGCAGGTGGCTCGCAAAAGGCGAAAGCTTCTGTCCTTGGGCATTTCCATATATTCGGCACAGCCATTGTCGAGTCTTGTAACCACCGCCCTGCAGCGGGTGCTTCGGTTATCGAACACGTTAAAATCAAAGGGCAGCAGCTTGTTGGGTATTTCCTCAAAAACAAAATCCAGATTGTAATAGCTGCGGTTTTTTCTGTTTAACAGGTGGCGGACTCCCATATACCTACTATCATTCTGATATTTCATCATTATATTGTAATTTCTCCCCCGCTGCCTCGAAACATAGCTTACCCCGAAGGATATCCCTGCGGATACTCCTATCATATAATCGGAATACAGCGACCGGTCTAAAAATCCGTCCAGCACTCCGCAGGTAAAGTAGGTGCGGCTGGCTCCGCCCTCTAAAACAAGACCCCATTTCATTTTAACCGCCTGCCCTTCATTTTTGTTCAACGAGGGACAGTACGCCGAATTTATGAAAAATCCGGAGGTAAGCCCCTCAGAGTTTCATACTAATTCTTGACCGAAAGACTGAATGAAACCCGCCGCCT
>DNUB01000096.1:3438-3998 GCA_003508605.1 Oscillospiraceae bacterium
AAGACTGAATGAAACCCGCCGCCTGACGTCCCCCTTTTCTTAAAAGGCGCAGCACATCAGACAGCGGTTATAGTATAACATATTTTTCCGCAAATTTCAATTTGTTTTATGGAGTTTAATTATGAAGCTTTTACTTATCAACGCAAGTCCGAGAGGCGAGAAAAGCAATACCTTAAACATATCGAGAGCCTTTGTAAACGGCTTTAACGATTATTGGGAAAAGGAAGAGATCACTTTAAGCAGGCTTGAAATAAAGCCGTGCTCAGGCTGCTTTTCCTGCTGGGGAAAAACGGCGGGACAATGCGTTATACGTGACGATATGGATATGCTGAGACTAAAGCTTTCCCTTGCCGATGTAATTGTGGAGAGCTTCCCCCTTTACTTTTTCGGTATGCCCTCCGCCCTTAAGGCAATGACCGACCGCTGTCTGCCCTTTATGCTGCCCTACGGCGGAGGGTTTGACCCTGACGGAAGCATTCTCTTTCACAAGCTTCGAGATGAGAATATGGAAAAGAAAAAGCTGGTTATAATTTCCTCCTGCGGCTATGCCGACGCCGAAA
>DNUB01000096.1:4260-4726 GCA_003508605.1 Oscillospiraceae bacterium
AGCGGCTATGCCGACGCCGAAAATATGTACCCCGCCCTTGTCAGGCAGCTTGATCTGATATGCGGCGCAGGAAGGTACGCCAAAATATTTTGCCCCCAAGGGGAGCTATTCTTTTCGGGGACGGCGGAAAGACAGAGAAAGGGATATTTAGAAACGGTAACTCTTGCGGGAAGGGAATTTTGCGAAAACGGCGTTATTTCGGAGGAAACCGCAAAAAAGCTGAAAAGACCACTGCTGTCTCCCAAGGGCTTTGAAGCAGTGACTAAGGGGCATAAGGAATGGTTTCCCGCAGAAAACGACGGTACATAAAATAATTAAAAGGTGCAGAAGCTTGTAAAAAGCCTTGCACCTTAAATTTTATTGTTTTATTCATCACCGGAATCGCTAAGAGATTTAACGGAACACAGCGGCATTTTATATTGACTTTAATACTATTTTTAAGCAGCTTGCAGACAAATTTGCGAAA
>DNUB01000096.1:4989-8722 GCA_003508605.1 Oscillospiraceae bacterium
TTGCAGACAAATTTGCGAAAAGGCTGTGTTTAGTGCGGGGAAGCTCGCCGCTGCTGTATACCATACGGCAAGGCAGACCGACGAAGCAATAAATGCACAATTTTTCCAAGGTTGTCTGTAAGATAATTATGAATTGTATAAGCCCCGCCCATTGCCTTAAAAAGCCGCAGCCGCATTAAGCTTAAAGATGGGGCACCATTGCATTAAGGAGAAATCCCGCTCTAAAACCCCTAATATATCCAAACCCTTAAGTCCAAATAAGCTCACATACAAATCTGTTTAAAAAATGTATGCAGACAAGTCAAGCCTGATCCTCGGCTTCCTCGGCAATATGTATGTGCTGCGCTCTTTTGCTTATAAACGGGCGTCTGCCCTCGTCGTAGGAATCAAGTACGCACATAATTCCGTTGTTTACATCTAAAAAGTCCTTTCTGTATTTCTCCAAAAGCAGCCTTCCCTCGTCCTCTAAATGATAGTAAACCCTGGTTCTGCGCTTTCCTATAAGCCTTTTGGAATCGGAAATGGACTTTTTTTCAATTAACTTATACAAGTGAGGATACATTGAGCCCTCGGTAACCTTTAACATACCGTTGCTTCGGGCGTTTATCTCCTGAGCCAGCTGATAGCCGTACATATCTTCCTTGCTCAGCAAGCAAAGAATAAGCATCTCCATTGAGCCTCGCTTAAAGCTTTCCTTAATCCCCATTTTTTACTCCTTTCAAAAAAATCACAAAAATGTTTTAATCAAAAATTCAAGTTCGCCCTTAAGGCGGGTTTCCTCACAGCACGGGACTCTGCCCGCTGAGCAAAACCTATGAAAAATGTTTTAACAAAAATGTTATTATTTTAAAAAGCGTAAACAGCACCTTCACTAATAATTAAATTAGCGGTAAGCTCTCGCCTTGCCTTTTTAATAAGGTTGAGCCATGATTTACAATGTGCCTTGTAATTTTTCGGCGTGTATGTTTTCAGTGTGCATATCTGTTTCGCTGTGAAATTTAATGATTTGCATTTATTCAACACTGCTTGGTCTTTGCCATCGGCAATATGCAGATAATCACAAGGTATTCCTTTATGAAGCATCTTGCCTCCCCTGTGAGCAAAAACGAATATGGCACACCCTGTCCGTTTTGCTTTTTACAGAGGTTTTAGAGATTCCGTTTATTTAACCACAATATTGACTAATTTACCGGGAACGCCCACCGATTTTACTATCTGCTTTCCCTCGATGAGCTTTCCGACCTGGGCGTTATCCAATGCGGCCTGCACCAAAGCGTCCTTGTCAAGACCTGCCGCCACGGACATTCTCGCCCTGACCTTTCCGTTTATCTGTACCGCCACCTCTACGGTGTCCTCTACGCAAAGTGCGGGGTCGTACTTACACCATGCCTGCTCACTGCATACTCCCCCTATTATTTCGGAGTATATTTCCTCGGTAATATGCGGTGCAAAGGGATTTAAAAGAATAAGGAAGGTCTTAAGCTCGCCCTTCGTCACCGAGCCTGTCGAGTAAAGCTTGTTCAAAAGGCTCATCAGCGACGCAATGGCGGTATTGAATTTAAGCCCCTCTATATCCTCGCTTACCTTTTTGACTGTGCGGTGGATCTCTCCCTCCAGCTCGCTGCGGTAATTATCGCCCTCCACAGCAAGCTCTCTAAGTCCCCACACTCGGTCGAGGAATCTTTTGCAGCCCTTGATGCCCTCCTCCTGCCAAGGCGCACCCTTTTCAAAGTCTCCTATAAACATTTCGTAAAGGCGTACGGTATCCGCTCCGAAATCTCTTACCACATCGTCGGGATTTACCACGTTTCCCTTTGACTTTGACATTTTTGTGAACTGTCCGGGATTTTCAAGATCCCTGCCTAAGATCATACCGTGGCTGGTGCGCTTCATATAAGGCTCGGGAGTGGAAACTACCCCGATATCATAGAGAAATTTGTGCCAGAAGCGGCTGTACAAAAGGTGGAGCGTGGTATGCTCCATACCGCCGTTGTACCAGTCAACGGGCATCCAATAGTCCAATGCCTCCTTTGACGCAACCCCCGCCTTAAAATCGGGATCGCAGTATCTCAAAAAGTACCAGCTGGACCCTGCCCACTGAGGCATGGTATCCGTTTCCCGCCTTGCTTTTCCTCCGCAGTGGGGGCAGACGGTATTTATAAAGCTGTCAAGGGTTGACAGCGGGCTTTCTCCCGTATCGGTGGGCAGGTAGCTTTCAACCTCGGGTAAGGTCAGGGGAAGCTCCTCCTCGGGAACGGGAACCCAGCCGCATTTTTCGCAGTATACAAGGGGAATAGGCTCGCCCCAGTATCTCTGACGGCTGAATACCCAGTCCCGAAGCTTATAATTTACCTTTTCATGACCCTTGCCCTCTTTTGTAAGCCATTCCTTTATTTTAACCTTTGCTTCCTCGACGGAAAGCCCGTTTAAAAATCCGCTGTTTACCATAATTCCCGTCGCACAGTCGGTAAAGGCTTCCTTAGTAACGTCGCCGCCCTTAACTACTTCGATAACAGGCAGATCAAAAGCCTTTGCAAAGTCATAGTCACGTGTATCGTGGGCGGGAACGGCCATAATTGCGCCTGTACCGTAGCCCATAAGCACATAATCGGAAATAAATATGGGAATTTCTCTGTTATCCACAGGATTTATTGCAGTTACGCCCTGCAGTCTGACGCCGCTTTTTTCCTTATTCATTTCGGTGCGGTCAAAGTCGGATTTTTTCGCCGCCTTTTCCTGATAGGCACGTATCTCCTCCATATTAGAAAGCCTGTTCGACCATTTTTCAATATACGGGTGTTCGGGAGCGATAACCATATAGGTTGCGCCGAACAGAGTGTCGGGGCGTGTGGTATATACGATAAGGGTATCTCCCGCCGAGGTCTCAAAGTTCACCTCTGCGCCGGTGGAGCGTCCTATCCAGTTTATCTGTGAGGTTTTTACTCTCTCGGGGTAATCCACAAGCGACAAATCGTCCAAAAGCCTTTGAGCATATTCGGTAATTTTTAACATCCACTGTGACTTAACACGGTGAACCACCTCGCCGCCGCAGCGTTCGCAGCAGCCGTTCACCACCTCCTCGTTGGCAAGAACAACCTTGCAGGAGGTGCACCAATTCACCGACATTTCCTTTTTGTACGCCAAGCCCTTTTTAAAAAGCTGCAAAAAGATCCACTGAGTCCATTTAAAATATTCCGGGTCGGTGGTATTTACCTCTCTTTCCCAGTCAAAGGAGAGTCCTAAGCTTTTTATCTGCTGTTTAAAATGCTTTATGTTGTTTTCGGTAACAACGGCAGGGTGGATTTTGTTTTTAATGGCGTAGTTCTCGGTAGGCAGACCGAAGGCGTCCCAGCCCATGGGAAACAGCACGTTATAGCCCTCAAGGCGGCGTTTTCTCGCCACAATATCCATAGCCGTATAGGGACGGGGGTGTCCTATATGAAGTCCCTGTCCCGAAGGGTAGGGAAATTCCACAAGGGCGTAATATTTGGGCTTATCGCTGCCGTTTTCGGCTCGAAAGCTGTTATGCTCGTCCCAATAGTCCTGCCACTTTTTTTCTATGGCGGTGAAAT
Source organism: Oscillospiraceae bacterium (assembly GCA_003508605.1). Taxonomy (GTDB): domain Bacteria; phylum Bacillota; class Clostridia; order Oscillospirales; family Ruminococcaceae; genus Ruminiclostridium_E. The sequence continues at coordinate 8,562 of DNUB01000096.1, forward strand.
CATATTTCTTTTCCATTTTTTACCTCTTTCAATGATGGGCGGTGACCCGAATTTATGAAAATTCCGGAGAGTAAGCCCCTCAGGATTTCAGCGGGGAACCGGGTTTCCCACTGAAAGACTGAACGGAACCCGCCGCCTAATGAGGCTATGCCTTTTGCTTG